>NZ_KV880639.1:300000-388309 GCF_001907695.1 Thalassospira sp. TSL5-1 | reverse complement strand
AGGCCTTTGTTTTGGTTATGTGTTTGTGCATCTGGCTTAAGACAGGCGGTCCTTGAGGCCGAACCACATGCCGACAAGGGGGAGGAACCAGGGTTTGCCGCTATTAAACGGAATGGCAGGCCAATCGAGATCTGCCAGCGGGTTTGTGTCATTCCGACCCATTGCCAGATCGGCAAGCGCCTGTCCAATCAGGGTGGACATTTGTGCCCCGTGGCCAGAATAGCCCATGCCATAGATCATGCCATCGGCCTCACCCGCCCGCGGGAAGCGATCCTGGGTCATGCCAACAAGGCCACCCCAGCAATAATCAATATCGACATGTGCCAGATGCGGAAAGATTTCCACCATGTTTTTGCGCAGAATTTCGCCCGATTTGGCATCTGATTTCTGGTCTGATACCGCGGAAAACCGGGCGCGGCCGCCAAAAATAAGCCGATTGTCGGGCGACAGGCGGAAGTAATTGCCGATATTCATTGAATTTACATAGGTACGGTTGCCCGGCACGGTCGCGGCAATTTCCGCATCGGTCAGCGGGCGGGTGGCAATGATGAAGGAACCGACACTAATGATCCGTTTGCGGAAATAGCCAAGCGGGGCGCTTTTTTCACGTCTGGTATAGCCACCTGTTGCCACAATAATGAGATCGGCAAGAATTTTACCTTTGGTGGTTGTCAGTTCCCACATGCGGCCATTGCGGGACCGGCCGGTAACAGGTGCGTTTTCCCATATTTTTGCCCCGTGGCGATGGGCGGCATCAGCCAGGCCAATGACAAAGCGCCCCATATGCATCATCGCCGATTTCTCATAGAGCATGCCGCCATGAAAGATTTGCGGACCGATTTCTGTGGCAAGGTCATTTTTGTCGATCCATTTTGTATCTGGATCGACTTCCTTGTTAATCAGGTCGAAATTGGCCCTGAGCCCGGCCACATGGGATGCCTTTGAGGCCAGTTTGAGTTTTCCCGAGCGGCGAAAATCACAGGCGATATTTTCTTCGGTGATGAGTTCCTCGATCATGTCGATCGAGGAATCATATGCCCTGTAGAGATTCTTGGCACGTTCGGCGCCAAGATGTTTTTGGGCATCGGCAAAGCCATGCGCGATGCCGTTATTAAGGTGTCCTCCATTGCGCCCAGATCCACCCGAGCCCACATGACCGGCTTCGAGTACGGCAACGTTAACGCCTTCTTTTGCTAGTTTGCGTGCGGCATTCAGGCCGGTGAATCCAGCGCCAATGATGGCAATATCAACCTTTCCCTCCACCGGGCCGGTTTGGCCCTGTGCGAAGGGGGTGGAACTGTCATGCCAGTAGGACACATATTTCATTGCATGCTTCCCGAGTTACAGTCCGACGACGGCGGCCAGACCGGAGACATCGGCAATTTCGGTATAACCATAGTAGGGATTGGCCGGTTCGTGGCCGCGATTAACCCAGACTTTATTGCGAATGCCAAGGTCATGGGCCGTCATCAGGTCATACCGGAAGCTTGACGACACATGCAGAATATCTTCCGGGCCACAATTGAGCTGGTCGAACATATATTCAAAGGCCTGCATTTGCGGTTTATAGGCCCCGGCACTTTCGGCGGTAAAGACGTGCGTGATCGGCGTGCCGAGACGGGCAATATTATGCGGGATCTGTTCATTCATCGAATTGGTCAATGCAACCAGGGGAATTTTGCCGCCGATTTTGGCAAGGCCCGCCGGAACGTCGGGGTGCGGGCCCCAGCTTGGCACCTGGTTGTAGATGTCTTCGGCAATCGCCGGGTCAAAGGCGATATTGTTGCGTTTGCATGTCCGCTCCAGCGCATTATAGACAATTTCGGCATAGGGCTTCCAGGCGCCCAGCACTTCGTCAAGGCGATAGGCCGAGAAGTTTTCAATGAAGGTATCCATTTGTTCAGCCGAGAGCTTGTCACCGTAATGACCACGGGCAGCGCCTGCCATGTCAAATTTGATCATGGTACCGTGGCAGTCAAAAGTAATGAATTTGGGGCGGAATGTCATTTTTGTACTCCCTGAAAGATTGATGGGAATATCCTTGTCCCTTTATGGCGACAGTGATTGCCGCGTTTACCGTTTCCAGAGCAGAAAATTGCGTTTGTTTGCGCCGTTACGGCACGCGATGCCGCAAAAGAAAAATCTTTGGTGTGCGTCGCTGCGCCTGCTCGGGCAGGGTTAAAGGATTGAATATCACATGGTGGCATCGGCTGCCTTTCCCCGCATAGAGGATGTAAAACTGTGACCAGACTTGTGCCGCTTGATGTTATGCCTTCTTTCACCCCGCGTGAAAACACGGCTTTGCCCGAGCGCCTGATTGAAGGCAATCCTCATTTTAAAACATGGGACCTTGATGCGGCCGAGGCCGGAGCCGACAAATGGGGCCAGATCCGCAGTGGTATTTGGGAGGCAACGCCCGGCACAACCGTTTCGATCAAAGGGGAAACCTTTGAGTTTTGCCATATCCTGTCGGGGGTGGTTGAAATCAGCGAGGCGGGTGGGGCGTGCCATAGATTTTCCGCCGGTGAAAGTTTTGTCATGAAGCCGGGTTTTACTGGTGAGTGGAGAACCATCGAGACCGTTCGCAAAATTTTCGTTACCGCGTCCTGAGGTCGAAAATGACTGCACAGAATTTCAGCCCGGTCGAAATGCTTGATTGTCTTGTTTCTTTTCGGACAGTTGCCGGGACCTCCAATCAGGACTTAATCGCCTTTGTGGCGGACTACCTTAAGGGGCATGGTGTTCTTACCCACTTGCTGCCTGGCCCGGAAGGGGATCGGTCCAATCTTTTTGCCACTATTGGCGACCCGTCACGGCCCGGTTACATCCTGTCGGGGCATGTGGATGTTGTTCCCGCAGGCGAGCCGGAGTGGCAGTCCGACCCGTTTGTTTTGCGCCAGCACAAAGACGGACGGCTGATTGGCCGGGGGAGCTGCGATATGAAGGGGTATCTGGCTGCCATCCTGGCAATGGTGCCCGCCCTGGTTGCCATTAACCCGCAAACGCCCATTCACCTGGCCCTGTCTTATGACGAGGAAATTGGCTGTCGTGGTGTTCCGCATATGATTGCGGCCCTGCCCGACCTTTGCGCCGCGCCATTGGGCGCGATTATCGGCGAACCATCGGGGCTGGTGCCTGTTTTGGCGCATAAGGGCAAGGCCGCCCTGAGCATTGAGGCAACGGGTATATCGGGGCACAGTTCGCGCACGGATTTGGGGGTAAATGCCATTCACGCGATTTTGCCGGTATTGGTGGCCGCGCGCACGCAGGCAGAAATGCTTGAAAAAGGCCCGTTTGACCCGCGCTTTATCCCGGCCTGTTCCAGCCTTCAAATCGGTACCATTTCTGGTGGACAGGCGGTGAATATCATTCCCGACCATGCAGAAGTACAAATAGAAGCACGCGCAATTGCCGGGGTGGACCCAAAGAGCCTGTTTGCACCGCTGCTTGATGCTGTCGAGCGTGAAAATTATTCGGCGACAAAGGCCAAGCTGGCGGCACACTGGATTTCTTCCTATCCGGCCCTGGCCCTGCCCGAAGATCATCCGCTTGTGAATGTGGTTGCGGAAATTTCCGGCCATAGTCCGGTTGCAGCCGTGAGCTATGGCAGCGAAGCCGGGCTTTTCCAGGCGGCGGGTATTCCGGCCATTATATGCGGGCCAGGCGATATTTCACGGGCGCACAAACCAGAGGAATATTTGACCCTGTCGGAATTGAATGCCACTGCGGGCATGGTTATGGCGCTGGCAAACAGGCTGCTGGCCTGAAGACAGCATTTCCTGCGGCAATCGCACCATGCTGCAAAGAATAGTGCCGTCGGAGCACCCGATCAAAGCACTCATGCTGTTTGCGCGGGTGTAATTTCTACAAACAATGACAATGGAAATTTCTGAACAATGACAACAGATCAAACCCATTCGCGAAAGCTGCCCGAGGGTATGGAAATCGTCCCTTTCACCACAGATCATCTTGAAGGGGCCTGGGGCCTTTCCCAGGCAGAATCCTGGCCCCATCGGGTGGAAGACTGGGCATTGACCCTGTCTGTTTCGCAAGGTGTTGTTGCTGTTTGCAACGGGGAAATTGTGGGAACCTCGCTTTGCTCGCTGTTTGGTGATGTTGCGACCCTGAATATGATTGTTGTCGATGGCCGTATGCGCGGACGGGGCCTTGGCCGTTTAATGATGGAAAAAATTATCGCCATCGCCGGCGATCGTGAACAACGCCTTGTTGCGACCCGGGAAGGTGTGCCGCTTTACGAGAAAATGGGTTTTGTCGGCAAGGGGCGCATCGTCCAGCATCAGGGGATTGTCGGTCCTGTGATTGCCACGCAAGAAACAGTGCGCGTGGCTACGGCGGACAATATCGAGGAAGACTTAAAGACAATTTGTCAAATGGATCGGGCTGCATCGGGTATGTCGCGCGAGAAGCTGTTTGCAAATATTGCCTTGTCAGGGGGTACCGTTTTTGTTGTCGAGGGTGGTTTTGCCATGCTGCGCCGGTTTGGCCGGGGCGAGGTTGCTGGCCCGATTGTGGCAAACAGCACGGAAACGGCAAAAGCCCTGATTTCTGCCGCCGCCGCCCGATGTGAAGGTTCCTTCCTGCGCCTTGATCTTCCTGCTGAATATGAACTGTCTGGCTTTGTTGAATCCCTGGGGCTTGCCCATACCGGTGGTGGGCTGTGCATGACCCGTGCCGCCAGGGAACGTGATCCGCAAGATATGAAAACCTATGCCCTGGTGTCCCAGGCGCTTGGCTGACATCAATTTGGAGTTTGCAATGTTAACCAATTCTTTGATCGAGCTGGATCGCCAGCATCTGGTTCATCCGGTTTCATCGTTTCGTGGTCACGAAGCCCGTGGTGTGCGTGTTCTGAAATCGGCCAAGGGGGCCATTGTTCGCGATAGTGAAGGGCGCGAACTGATCGACGGTTTTGCCGGTTTGTGGTGCGTGAATACCGGTTATGGTCAGGACAGCATTGTCGAGGCGGCAGCACGGCAGATGCGCGAATTGCCCTATGCGACCGGTTATTTCGACATTGGGGCCGAAGCGCCGATCCGGCTGGCATCGGAACTGGCTGACCGTGCCCCGGGCGACCTAAATCATATCTATTTCACGCTGGGCGGGTCGGACGCGGTTGACAGTACGATCCGCTATATCCGTTATTACTGGCATGCCAAGGGGCAGCCCAACCGGGACCAGTTCATTTCGATTGAACAGGGCTATCATGGTTCATCAACGATGGGCGCTGGCCTGACCGCACTTCCAGCTTTCCACGACGGATTTGGCGCACCATATGCGTGGCAGCACAAAATTTCATCGCATTACGTCTATCGCAATCCGGTAGGCACGGACCCACAGGCGATTATCGATGCTTCCGTTGCCGAATTAAGGGCAAAAATTGCCGAACTTGGCGAAGACCGTGTTGCCGCATTTTATGCCGAACCGATCCAGGGTTCCGGTGGCGTTCTGGTTCCGCCCACGGGCTGGGTCAAGGCGATGCGCGATGTTTGTACTGAATATGGCATTTTGTTCGTTGCTGACGAAGTCATTACCGGTTTTGGCCGTACCGGGCCGATATTTGCGTGCTTTGACGAGGATATTGTGCCGGACCTGATGACGGTCGCCAAAGGCTTGACCGCTGGCTACGCCCCAATGGGGGCCGTGTTTATGTCCGACAGTGTTTACGAGACGATCGCACAGGGCGCAGGCCCCAAGGCTGTGGGACATGGTTTTACCTATTCGGCACATCCGGTTTCGGCCGCTGTCGCCCTGGAAGTTCTAAGGCTTTATGAAGGCGGGTTGTTTGAGCGTGGTATCGAGGCCGGTAAACGCCTGATGGCCGGGTTGGAAACGCTGCGCGACCATCCGCTGGTGGGAGATGTGCGAGGCAGAGGCATGCTGGCGGCCGTTGAACTTGTTGTGGACAAGGAAAAGAAAACCCCGCTCCCGGCAGAGATTCAGCCTGCCACCCGCCTGTTGGACCGGGCCTGGGAGCATGGCCTGATTGTCCGGTCGTTCCCGCAAGGTGTTTTTGGCTATGCGCCACCGCTGTGCTGTACGGATGAAGAAATCGACCAGATCGTGGAACGGACCCGCCGCGTGCTTGATGTGACGCTGGATGATCCTGAAATTATTGCGGCACTGCGCTGATGGCGCTGCTGTATCTCTCAACACCGAAACGTGCGGCTGTTTGGCAGAAGGTTTTTGCCGATGTGGGCGAGGAAATGGTGATTGGCGAGGATGCCGTGAAGGATCCTGCTGCCATTACACATATCGCCTGCTGGTATCCACCGGTTGATATTGCCCGCTATCCCAATTTGAGGGTTGTGATCAGTGTAGGGGCGGGGGTTGATCAGATCCCCGCGCTGCCTGGCGGGGTGCAGTTATCACGGACTGTGTCGTCGCAAATTGACCGGATGGTGCGAGAATGGGTGGTGATGGCCACCCTGATGCTTCATCGCGGTATGGCCACCTATATTGACCAGGCAGCACGCCAGGTGTGGCAGGCGCATGCTGGTACGGCCATGCGCGAAACCACGGTTGGTATCATGGGCACCGGGCGGGTTGGCCTGCCCGTTGCCCGAACACTGATTGATCTTGGTTTTAATGTCTGTGGCTGGAACCGTTCGGGCCGTCCTGTCGAGGGAATGCCTGTTTATGGGGAAAGGGACCTCGACCGCTTTTTGGGGCAAACCAACCTTTTGATTTGCTTGCTGCCCCTGACGGATCAAACCCGGGGGCTGATGTCGAGCACATTTTTTGAAAAACTGCCGATCAGAAGCCGCCTGGTCCATGCCGGGCGGGGAGCTCAGCTTGATATGGATGCCCTGCATGCTGCCTTGCAGGAAGGGCGGATTGAAAGTGCGATGCTTGATGTGACCAACCCGGAACCTTTGCCCCAGGGGCATTGGGCCTGGTCCGATCCCAGGGTCATCATTACGCCGCATATTGGTTCTGTGACTGATTATGAAGAAGGCGCACGGCATGTCCTTGCCGTGATCAAAGCCGACCGTGACGGCTGTGAAATTCCAGGACGTGTTGATCAAAATTTGGGCTATTAGGCCCCAATACCTACCCAAGTGGTGAAATATGCCGCTTTGGCCCCGAAAAAAGAACAATATTCTGCGTCTGCCTTATGTTTCGGCGTTTCGAGCAGGGCTTTTGGGTAGAAAGTTGAAGGCAAGAAAAAATTGCAGGGAGGCAGAGGTCGGGATGTCCGGCGGTTGAGCCATTCAGCTACAGACATGGCAAACAGTCAGTTTGCACCGATTTTGCCCGAAACGATCCAGTCTAACATTGCCGTGTGAAGTATCTTTAATGGTGCTGGTGCGAGAGGGATTCCCGTATGGCGAATGATGCTGCTATCAAGTCTTTAACCGAATTTCGTTATGTGACGTTTGACGTTGTTGGCACGCTGATCGATTTTGAGGGCGCGATTAAGGATGGCCTGGCCGCAATTGCCGTCAAGGAAGGCGTTGCGCTGGATGGTGAAGAGGCCCTGGCGGTATATCGTGATGCACGATATGAGCCCGATGCCGGGCTTTTTCCCGATGATCTTGGTCGTTGTTATTCCCGAATTGCCCAGAAATTTTCGCTGCCTGATACAGCAGAATACCGCCAGTTTATGATTGATGCGGTGGGGGATGCGAAACCGTTTCCCGATAGTGTCGAGGCAATGGCAATTCTGAAACAGCATTACAAGCTGATAGCCATGACAAATGCCCGGCGTTGGGCCTTTGAAAAATATGCAAGTAAACTGGGCGAACCTTTCTTGGCCGGTTTTACGACAGATGATACCGGAACCGAAAAGCCGGACCCAAAGTTCTTTCATCAGGTTTTTGCCTATATTGAAGAAGATGGCGGCAGTACGGACGAAATTCTCCATACGGCGCAAAGCCAGTATCACGACATCGGAATTTCCCGTGAACTGGGGATAAAAAACGCCTGGATCGAACGCCGTCATGCGCAAAAGGGCTATGGTGGAACGATTACGCCCCGCCAATTTACGCAACCCGATTACCATTTTCATGCGCTGATCGAACTGGCCAAAGCAGCCCAGGACGCATTCGGTGCGCGAACTCGACAGAGCTGATACGTGGCGAAAAGATCACGGTGGCTCACTTATCTTTTTTTCAGGGAAGGTGGATATAACGATGAATAAACCGACAAACTGGACAAATCGCGATGATGCGATGGTTGAAAACATGTTGCGTCGTGGCGCGTCACGTCGCGATCTGTTGAAATTCATGATGGTTTCTGGTGTGGGGGCCGCAGCCGGTGGCTCGATTTTACTGCGCGCTGGCAATGCACTGGCGGCAACACCGGTTTCGGGTGGGCATCTGCGCGCTGCGGCCTGGTCATCTTCGACGGCTGATACCCTTGACCCGGCGAAGGCATCGAATGCAACCGATTATGTGCGGTGTTGCGCATTTTATAACCGGCTGACATTTCTTGACGAAAAAGGGATCGTCAGGATGGAGCTGGCCGATAAAATTGATACCAAAGACGCCAAGACCTGGGAAGTCAAACTCAAATCCGGGGTTGAGTTTCATGACGGCAAAACACTGACGGCCGATGACGTCATTTATTCCCTGAAGCGTCATCTTGATAAATCGGTGGGGTCCAAAGCCCACTCTATTGCCGAGCAGATGACCGACATTTCAAAAGTAGATGACTTGACGGTCAAAATCGGTTTGCTGGCTGCAAATGCCGATTTGCCGACAATTCTCGCCCTGCACCATTTCATGATTTTGGCTGACGGGACGACCGATTTTACGACGGCAAACGGGACCGGACCATTCATCTGCAAAACCTTTGAACCGGGTGTGCGTTCCATTGCCGTGCGCAACGAAAACTACTTTAAGTCGCAAAAAGCCTATCTTGAAAGCTTCGAGTTTTTTGCGATTGCCGACAACAGTGCGCGGATCAATGCTTTGCTGTCCGGGGACATTCAGCTTGCAGCCAACTTAAACCCGCGTTCGATGCGTATGCTGGATGGTCATGATTCGGTTCGTGCCTCCATCTCCACATCCGGCAACTACACGGATTTGAATATTCGTCTTGATCAGGATCCGGGGACCCATTTCGATTTTGTCGAAGGCATGAAAAACCTTATGAACCGGGATATGATCAAAAACTCGGTTCTGCGCGGCTTGGGCGAAGTTGCCAACGACCAGCCAATTCCCCCGTCAAGCCGCTACTATAACCTGAATTTGGAACCGCGCGCTTACGACCCAGAGAAGGCTTTATTCCACTTTAAAAAAGCCGGGCTTGTTGGCACCGAAATTCCGATTATTGCGTCTGATGCGGCAAATTCGGCGGTTGATATGGCCACTGTCATCCAGCAGGCCGGCTCCGAAATTGGCATGAACCTGAAAGTGGAACGGGTGCCATCGGATGGTTACTGGTCAAATTACTGGCTGAAATCCCCGGTTCATTTCGGCAACATCAACCCGCGCCCGACCCCCGATATCCTCTTCTCGCTTTTCTATATGTCAAACGCGCCGTGGAATGAAAGCCGTTACAAATCGGATAAATTCGATAACATGGTGCTCGAAGCACGCGGCGAACTGAATGAAGATAAGCGCACGACGATTTACTGGGAATTGCAGGAAATGATTTCCAAAGAGGCGGGGACAGTTATTCCTGCCTGGTTGTCGAACGTTGATGGCGTTTCCTCCAAGGTTGAAGGTCTTCGTCCAAACCCACTGGGCGGCATGATGGGATACGCTTTTGCCGAATATGTATGGTTGAAAGCATAAGCCGTTGATTTGCCTGAATTGCCTGCCGGATGAGTGCCGGCAGGCAGTTCTTTTTTAGAAAGCTATGCGACGGGGGTTCTCTTTGAGACAATCGTTTATGTCATTTTATTTATTCATTCAGGTTACAAAGAGACTGGCGATTGCCTTGGTGACGCTTGTCATCGTTTCGTTTGCCGTTTTCTTTGCCACCGAACTGTTGCCAGGCGATGTGGCCCAGATTCTTTTGGGACAGGCGGCAACCCCCGAAGCCGTGGCCGGATTGCGCGATGCAATGGGGCTTAACGAACCTGCCTTGCATCGGTTTATTGGTTGGTTGATCGGCTTGACGCACGGTGACCTTGGAATTTCCTACGCAAACAGCATGCCTGTGGCAGAATTGATTCATGGTCGTCTGAGCAACTCTTTGAAGCTTGCCGGTGTGACAACACTTGTTTCTGTTCCGGTGTCGCTGTTCATGGGGATCGGGGCGGCGATGTGGCGCAATTCATGGTTTGACCGGGTTATTTCCGTTTTGACGATTTCGGTGATCTCCGTGCCGGAATTCATGGTGGCAACCCTCTCTGTCCTGATCTTTGCCGTGTGGCTCGACTGGTTGCCCGCGCTGAGTTTTGGTGCGGATGTCAGTTCTTTTTCGGCGATGCTCAGGGCATACGCGATGCCTGTTATTACGCTGTCATGCGTTGTTTCGGCACAAATGATCCGTATGACACGCGCGGCCGTCATTGAAACCATCAATACACCCTATGTGGAAATGGCGTTACTTAAGGGTGCCTCGCGCCCACGCATGGTGCTTGTTCATGCCCTTCCCAATGCCCTGGGGCCGATTGCAAATGCCATCGCCCTGTCGCTGAGTTATCTGGTCGGCGGTGTGATCATTGTTGAAACGATTTTCAATTATCCCGGTGTAGCAAAGTTGATGGTCGATGCGGTTTCAACCCGCGATCTGCCGTTAATCCAGTCCTGTGCCATGATATTCTGTATCAGCTACCTCTCGCTGATTACCCTGGCTGATCTGATTGCTATTTTGTCTAACCCGAGGTTGCGCTGATGAAATCAGAAATTTCGATTGCCTCTTCGTCACCCGCGCTGCGCACCAAGAGCTATTCTTTCAATATTGTCGGGCGTATTGGCCTGGTGATTATTGTGTTCTGGATGACGGTGGCGCTTTTGGGGCCCTGGATATCTCCGCATCCCCCAGGTGAAATCGTTGATTGGGACTATTTTGGTCCGGTTACATCTAAATTCTGGCTGGGAACCGACTATCTGGGGCGCGACATGTTTTCGCGTATTCTGTTGGGGGCACGTTATACGGTCGGCATTTCGCTGGCTGCTGTCACCATCGCCTGCACAATCGGCGTGATTTTGGGCATGATTGCTGCCGTTATTGGTGGCTGGTTTGATATGATTCTGTCGCGCCTGCTTGATGCGATTAACGGCATTCCCTCGCTGTTGTTTGGTATGGTTGTTGTTGCGGCGGTGGGGTCGTCCATTCCCGTGCTGATCCTCACACTGGCAGCCAATTATATGCCAGGTTCCTATCGGTTTGCCCGGGCGCTGGCGGTAAATGTCAATACGATGGATTTTGTTACCGTGGCCCGTGTTCGGGGCGAAAGCACCCCCTATCTTATTATTCGCGAAATATTCCCCAATATCCTGGGGCCTGTTCTGGCCGATCTGGGCTTGCGATTTGTTTTTGTCGTTCTGGTTCTTTCGGGCCTTTCGTTTCTGGGGCTTGGTGTTCAGCCGCCAAATGCGGACTGGGGCGCGCTGGTGCGGGAAAATATTGGCGGACTGAGCTTTGGCGCGCCAGCCGTGATCTTTCCGTCCATCGCAATCGCCTCGCTGACAATTTCGGTCAATATGTTCATCGATAATCTGCCGACCAAAATTCGTGACAGGAGCGAGTGATGACCCAAAAATCCCATGTCTCCGTCAAGGACTTGTACGTTAATGCAAAGACCGATTCCGGTCGTATGGTCGAAATCATCAAAGGGGTTTCCTTTGATGTTTCCCCTGGTGAAATGGTGGCGCTGATTGGCGAGTCCGGTTCGGGAAAAACAACGATTGCCCTGTCCCTGATGGGGCATACCCGCACAGGATGCACCATAGCCAGTGGTGATATTCGTGTGGGTGAAAATCTCGTCACATCCATGACAGCCCGTCAGCTTGCTGGTTTTCGCGGAACAGGTGTTGCCTATGTTCCACAATCGGCGGCTGCGGCCTTTAATCCGTCCAAGCGGATTATCGACCAAGTGATCGAGATTACGGTTATTCACCACTTGATGAGCCGAAACGAGGCCGAGGCTAAAGCGGTTGACCTGTTTCGTGCATTGGGGTTGCCCAATCCTGAAACGATTGGCAAGCGGTATCCGCATCAGGTTTCCGGCGGGCAATTGCAACGTCTTTCGGCGGCAATGGCCCTGATCGGTGACCCGGAACTTGTTATTTTTGATGAACCGACAACAGCACTGGATGTGACCACCCAGATCGAGGTGCTACGGGCTTTCAAGTCCGTCATGGCGAAAAAGGGGATTTCCGG
This sequence comes from Thalassospira sp. TSL5-1, assembly GCF_001907695.1. Lineage (NCBI taxonomy): Bacteria > Pseudomonadati > Pseudomonadota > Alphaproteobacteria > Rhodospirillales > Thalassospiraceae > Thalassospira > Thalassospira sp. TSL5-1. The sequence continues at coordinate 376,009 of NZ_KV880639.1, read as the reverse complement.
AGTTTATGTCAGCCACGATCTTGCCGTGGTGGCGCAGGTTGCCAATCGCATTGTTGTTTTGCGCGGCGGCGAGGTGCAAGAGGAAGGCGATGTTGATCAAATCCTGCGTGCGCCGACCCATCAATATACCAAAGACCTGCTAAACGCGTTTAAGCCCGTTACCCATGTTTCGCAGGATCAGCCCGGTGCCGATGTGGAGCCCCTGTTGGAGGTGCATGAACTTTGTGCCGGTTATGGCCCGATCAAAGACGGCGAGCCGGTTGCAAAAATTCTTAAAGACATAAGTTTCAAACTGGAACGGGGTCGAAATCTGGGGGTTATTGGTGAATCCGGGTCGGGTAAATCGACATTGGCCCGCGCGGTTGCCGGCATCCTGAAACCTTATCGGGGATATGCCCTTTTTAACGGTAAGGAATTGGGGGCCGGTATTAAGGACCGCACCAAAACGCAACTTCAAAAGAACCAGATCGTTTTTCAGCTTGCCGATACGGCATTGAACCCGTCCCATTCGATTGAATCCATCCTGGCGCGCCCGCTGGCCTTTTATCATGGCCTGCGCGGGGCGAATAAGGAAAGACGGGTGATCGAGCTTCTGGATATGGTTCGGCTTCCGGCAAATATCCGGCATCGCCTTCCCGAGGAATTATCGGGTGGGCAGAAACAGAGGGTCAATTTGGCCCGTGCCCTTGCTGCGGAACCGGAACTAATTTTATGTGATGAAATCACATCGGCACTTGATACCGTGGTTGCGGCGGCCATTTTGGACCTTCTTAAGGAATTACAGCGTGAATTGAACCTGAGTTACATGTTCATCAGTCACGATCTTTCGACGGTCGAGGCCATTTGTGATGATGTGCTGGTCATGTTGCAGGGCGAAGTTGTCGAAGCACTTCCCGCCAGCGAAATGTCGCAAAAGGCCGTACATCCCTATTCCAAGCTGCTGATTTCATCCATCCCGCAATTGGATACAGGCTGGCTTGACCGGGTGGATGCCGATCCGGTTTTTGCCGCACAAATGGCGGATCGCTAACCAAAGGCGATTTGGGAAGTTGCAATGTTAAAGAAAAAGCCCAGCGTTTCGCCGGGCTTTTTTTATAGATGCTTGCCAAAGAGTTTGGTCAATGGAATTTCGGTTCTCACGATCGGGCTTTTGATCACCACATAGCTGAAATATTTATCAATCCCGACATTTTTGTCGATCAGCATCTCGATGATTTCCTGATATTCCGTGATCCCGGATGTGACGAATTTCGTTAGATAATCATAGCCTCCGGATATCAGGTGGCATTCAACACAACTCTCGATCTGTTTGAGCGCATCCTGAAATCGGGCAAAATCGATCTGGTGATGGTTCGTAAGGGTGAATTCGGTAAAGACCGTCAGCGTCTCGCCCAGCTTTGCCACATTGATCTGAGCAGCATACCCGGAAATATAGCCTGCTTTTTGCAGTTTTTTCACACGCATAAGGCAAGGAGACGGGGATAGGTGAACCAGTTCAGCCAGCTCAACGTTTGTTATGCGACCATTTTTCTGCAATTCAGACAGAATTTTTACGTCAATCCGATCAAGCTTATAGTCGGATGTCATCTAGTGGTTCCCTGATAGTCGTCATCATTATAACTTCCTGTAAAATCCAGCCTCAGATGCAAGTCAACTCTATTCGACAGGAAATGCCGTTTTTTATTGTTAATCCGGCATAGGTGACTGAAAAAGCCGGTGTATGTTTTGTCTCAACAGAGGAGATAAATATATGCCAGCACCCTTGCTGAAGATAGAGACAAGTTCAAATTTGCCCGCCGACGCAGATTGTGTGGTCATTGGTGCGGGCATCGTAGGTGTATGTGCTGCCTATTGGCTGGCCCGTGGCGGGATGCGTGTGGTCCTGCTGGAAAAGGGGCGGGTTGGGGCGGAACAGTCCAGCCGCAATTGGGGCTGGTGCCGTCAGCAAAATCGTGATGCACGCGAATTACCGCTGGCGACCAAAAGCCTTGCGCTGTGGGAAGAAATCATGGCCGATCTTGGCAGAAAAATCGGTTTTCAGCGGTGCGGGTTGCTGTATTTGTCAAATAGTCCGGCTGAAATTGAAGGCTGGGACAAATGGGGCCGGTTTGCGCGCGGCGAAGGCATCGATACGCGAATCCTTAGTGCCAAAGAAGCAACAGAGCGTGGGCAGGCAACAGGCAAAAACTGGTTGGGCGGTGTGTGGTCGCCGACTGATGGTATTGCCGATCCGTCGTGCGCGGCCCCCCTGATTGCCCAGGGGGTTGTCAAACATGGTGGACAGGTTATCCAGTCCTGTGCGGCCCGTGGCATTGAAACCACCGGCGGCAAAGTGTCGGGGGTTGTGACGGAAAAGGGCATCGTCAAAACGCCGCAGGTGGTGATGGCCGGTGGTGCCTGGGCGTCGAGTTTTATGTATCAGTCGGGTATTTCCTTCCCTCAGGCGTCGGTCCGAAGCTCAATCATGTCGATCGGGCCGGGGGTTCAGGGTTTGCCCGCAGCCTTGCATACGGCCAAGGTCTCCGTCACCCGTCGTGGGGATGGGGCCTATACGCTCGCGATTTCCGGGCGGGCCAATCTGGATATTACGCCAGGCGCCCTTTTGGGGGCGAAGCATTTTCTGCCGATGTTTGCCAAACGCTGGCGGGCTTTGTCGCCCGGCGGGTTGCAGGCATGGAATGCTGGCTTTGAGACCCGCAAAAAATGGTCGCTTGATGCTGAATCCCCAATGGAACGGACCCGTATCCTTGACCCGCGCCCATCCAAACGCCTGATCAATGAAACCCTGTCAAATGCGCGCAAATTATTACCTGCCCTTGAAAATGTCGGGGTGCAGGCAAGCTGGGCCGGTTACATTGACAGCACGCCAGACGGGGTGCCGGTTATTGACAGCAACCTTTCCATTCCAGGGCTCACACTGGCAGCGGGCCTGTCCGGGCACGGGTTTGGTATTGGACCTGGTGTTGGCCATTTGATTGCCGACATGTTGCTGGATCGCACGCCGATAACTGAAATCCGGCAATATAAACTTGAACGCTTTGATCATGCGCAATGGGGAAAGGTCGCCGGGTTTTAGGCCTCCCCCAAAAAAGCTGTGTCAGGTGGAAGGTGGGGCAGGTGGCATTCGGTTTGCGCAATCTTGTGCGGCATCTGTTGTTTTGACGCAGTCGAATCTGCCGCACGAACGTGCTTTTCGGCACCTTCGTGTGTGTGCTTAAGCCATAATTTTAGCGGTAAGTTCAGAAGTGAGGCGACCGGATGTCATCCGTTTTCAATCCTGTAAAGATCAAGTTACCTTCGGGCCATTTTATTGGTGGCCGCTATGTCGAGGCCGATGCTTCGGCCGCAAAGATCGAGGTTATTTCCCCTTCAACCGGGCAAACCGTTGGCAGCATTCCCTGTGCGGATGCCGCATGGGTTGATCATGCCGTGTGTGATGCGCGTGCGGCATTGGTTCGTTCTGGTTGGGGCGGTATCGCACCGCGTGACCGCTTAAAAGCACTGCATAAATGGGCAGACCTGATCGAGGAAAATGCTGAAACCCTTGCCCTTCTTGAGGCGGTTTGTTCGTCGCGGCCTGTTGCCGATGCCAGGGCCGGTGATGTGTGTGTAACCGCAGAGCAAATTCGTTTCTTTGCCGAATTTGCCGATAAGGAAGGCGGCAATCTGGTGCCGGTTGCCGATGGGCATTTTGGTTATATTGCGGATGCGCCCTATGGTGTTGTCGGGGCCATTACGCCGTGGAATTTTCCAATATCAATGGCAGGCTGGAAATTGGGCCCGGCATTGGCAGCAGGAAATGCCGTGGTCATCAAGCCGTCCGAGATGACGCCCTACTCCACATTATATATGGCGGAGCTTTCCGTTCAGGCGGGTATTCCGGCGGGGTTGATCAATGTGGTTTTGGGGGATGGCCCTGTAACTGGCACCGCACTGACCGGCCATCCGGGAATTGACAAGGTTTCCTTTACCGGTTCGACCCGTGCCGGTGGCGCCATTATGGAAAATATTGCGCGCACCGGCATCAAACCCATGACGTTGGAACTGGGCGGGAAAAGCCCGATGGTGGTGTTTGCCGATGCCGACATTGACCTTGCGGCAGAATGCCTTGATCGTGGCATCATGCCCAATGCCGGGCAGTTTTGTGTTGCGGGCTCGCGCATGATTGTTGCCCGCGAAATTGCCGATGAACTGGCCGCCAAGCTGGCAGAGCGTTTCAAACGTTACCGTCCGGCCAATACCCTGGCCGAGAAAGCCGGGTTTTCACCGATCATTTCCGAAAAACAATTATCCCGGATCGATGGCATCGTTCGGGCATCGATAGATGCCGGTGGCCATATTTTATGCGGTGGCGAGCGGTTTGACTGCGAGGGCAGCTATTATCAGCCGACCCTGATTGGCGCTGTGGATGAAAATAACCCGGCGGTTCGCGACGAAATTTTTGGCCCGGTCGCCACCTTCCAAACTTTCGAGACCGAAGAAGAGGCAATGGAACTGGCCTGCCATGCGACATACGGACTGTGTGCCGGATTGTTTACCCGTGATTTGTCCCGCGCGCTGCGCCTGACCCGCCAGTTGGAAGCTGGTACAGTTTGGGTCAACCGGTATGGACGTTCGCGCGATCATATTTTGCCAACGGGCGGATGGAAGGCGTCGGGTATTGGCAAGGACCTGGGGCAGGAAGCCTATCGCGCCAATCGCAGAACGAAATCGGTTTTGATTGATTTGTAATATCGCTTGGAGCGCATATTGATATGAAAAATTACACGATTGCAGTTATTCCCGGTGACGGGATTGGTGTTGATGTGACCAACGCCGCAATGAAAGTAATGGATGCAGCAGCATCGCGTTTCGGGTTTGGTTTATCGCCCGAAACCTTCCCCTGGTCGTGCGAATATTATCATGAAACCGGGGCGATGATGCCCGAAGATGGCATCGCAACGCTGCGGAGTTTCGATGCCATCTTTCTTGGCGCGGTGGGCTGGCCCAAAACAGTGCCGGATTCCGTCTCTCTCCACGGTTTGCTTCTGCCAATCCGCAAGGCATTTAATCAATATGCCAATATTCGCCCGCATCGCCTGCTTGACGGGGTCGAAGGCCCGTTAAAGGCATCGGCGTTTGATATTTTGTGCATTCGTGAAAATACCGAAGGCGAATATTCCGGGGCTGGTGGGCGTGTTCATCAGGGTAAAAGCAATGAAGTTGCCGTTGAAACCACGATTTTCACCCGCGAAGGGGTAGAGCGCATTTTGCGTTTCGGGTTCGAGCAGGCGCGCAAAAGGCGCAAACATCTGACTTCTGTGACCAAATCCAACGCCCAGAAACATGCGATGGTATTCTGGGATGATGTCACGCGCGAACTGGCTGCGGAATATAGCGATGTTACCGTCAGCCAGATGCACATTGATGCGATGGCCGCCAAAATGGTGATGGCCCCCGAACAGCTTGATGTTGTGGTCGCCTCCAACCTGTTTGGGGACATCCTGACCGACCTTGGGGCAGCCATTCAGGGTGGATTGGGTTTTGCCGCATCGGCCAATATTAACCCCGACCGTTCCAGCCCGTCGATGTTTGAACCGGTTCATGGCTCCGCCCCGGATATTGCCGGTCAGAATATTGCCAATCCGACTGCCGCGATCTGGTCCGGGGCGATGATGCTCGAACATCTTGGCGAGGCCGAAGCCGCAAAGGCGGTTTTGACTGCAATTGAAACTGCAACTGGCGACGGGATTGGCATTCGCCCCGGATCACACACGACTGACGAAATTACAGCAAAAATTCTGGGCGTATTGGAGAACTGAGATGAAACTTAACGATACCGAACTGTTTCGTCAGGCCGCGTATATTAATGGGGAATGGCTGACGCGTGACGACATGGAGGTTCTTAATCCGGCAACAGGCAAGGTGCTGGGCCATATGCCCGATTGCACGGCAGCGGAAACCGAAATGGCGATTGCCGCCGCCGAGAAGGCCATGAAAGGCTGGCGTGCCCTGACCCATTTGCAACGCGCCGATTTGCTGATGGCCTGGCATGATCTGATGCTGGAAAATGCCGATGATCTTGCCCGCCTTCTGACCGCCGAACAGGGCAAACCGCTGGCCGAGGCCAAAGGCGAAATTGCCTATGGTGCCTCCTTTGTCCGCTGGTTTGCCGAGGAGGCCCGCCGTATTGAAGGCCATATCATTCCCTCCCCCGTGCCGGGTAAAAAGATTTTGGCAATGAAGGAACCGGTGGGCGTGTGTGCGATTATCACCCCCTGGAACTTCCCCAATGCCATGATCACCCGCAAGGTGGCACCGGGGTTGGCGGCAGGTTGCACGATGGTGATCAAACCCTCGGACTTCACGCCCTATTCGGCCTTGGCCCTGTGTGTGCTGGCCGAACGGGCCGGTATTCCCAAGGGTGTGTTAAATGTGCTGACCGGCCGCCCCGAAGAAATCGGTGCGACGCTGACAAAAAGCCAGACCGTGCGCAAGCTGTCCTTTACCGGCTCCACCCGTGTCGGCGCACTTTTGGCCGAACAGTGCGCCCCGACGCTTAAGAAGCTGTCGCTTGAACTGGGTGGCAATGCCCCGTTTGTGGTGTTTGATGATGCCGATATTGATGTTGCGATAGAAGGAGCGATGGCATCGAAATTCCGCAATGGCGGGCAAACCTGTGTGTGTGCCAACCGTATGCTGGTTCAGGCGGGTATTTACGATGAATTTGTCACCAAACTGGCAAAACGGGTGGATGCGCTCAAGGTGGGTGCGGGCGAGGATGCCGGGACCGATATTGGCCCCATGATCAACAGTGCCGCGATTGCCAAAATCAATTCCCATGTTGAAGATGCCCTTGCCAAGGGGGCCAGGCGGGTCACAGCCAAGCGGGACCTGGATGCCCGTTTTGCCGACCCGATGGTTCTGGAAGGGGCCACCACCGATATGAAACTGGCCGCCGAGGAAACCTTTGGTCCGGTTGCACCGATTTTCAAATTCGAGACCGAAGAAGAAGCCCTTGAAATTGCCAATGGCACGCCCTTTGGCCTTGCGGCTTATTTCTTTACAACCGATCTGGCACGCGCCTTCCGGTTTAATGATGGATTGCAATTTGGGCTGGTTGGCCTGAATACCGGTGCCATCTCTCATGCCGAGGCCCCGTTTGGCGGGGTCAAATTCTCCGGTCTTGGCCGCGAGGGGGCCCGGGAAGGCATTCTGGAATATCTTGAAACCAAGGCGTTCCATATGGGCGGGTTATAAACCAGCCCGATTTTACGAAAATTCAGGTGGTAGCGGCTTCTTTAAACGCCATGCCGAATGCAAAAAAGTAGGGCAGGCAGCACGCGAAATGCTGCCTGTCTTTTTGTTTTACCCTCAGGTTACGGGGGGTTGACCGCGATTGTCCGGGAGATTGCTGCTGTTAAGGCGCTTTGCATGTTGTTTGCGCCGCCAAGTATCAAGGAACAGCAAAATCGGTGCGGCAATGAAGATGGATGAAGTTGTTGCGATGGCGACACCAAACACCATTGGGACGGCAAAACTTTCAACCGCACTGCCGCCACTAATCGCCATTGGCAATATGGCCAGTAAAGTTGTCAGCGATGTAAAAACACAACGGGCGAGGGACTGGTTTATTGACATGTCGATGATTTCGCGCATGGGCATTTTGCGAAACAGCCGCAAATTTTCGCGCATGCGGTCATAAACGACGACCTTGTCATTGACGGAATAGCCGATCAGCGTCAGCAGGGCCGCGATTGCCGTCAGGTTGAAATCGAGGCCCATAATGGCAAAAAAGCCGACTGTTTTGGTGATGTCGAGAAGGAGCGTCACAATCGCCCCAACGGCAAAAGGCCATTCAAACCGCCACCAGATATAAACCAGCATCGCAACAATCGCGAGAATGACCGCCGTTGCCCCGGATGTGGCGAGTTCACCGCTGACTTTTGCCCCGACAACCTGACTGCTGGAGAACGAGGTCTGCGGATCAAGCTTTTGGATGGCGGATTTAACTGTATCGACGGCTTTTGTCTGGGCCTCTTCACCGCCGGGCTGACGGGCAAGACGCAGCAGGACATGACCATCCTTGCCAACCTCCTGAAGATTTACTTCACCAAGGTCAAGGTGTGACAGTGTGCTGCGCAGTTGCGGGAGCTCGTTGGCAAGGGCGTGGCTGCCCTGTTCCGGGGATGCCAGCTCAATTTGTATGCCGCCTTTGAAATCGACACCGTAATTTAGCCCGGGTTTGAAAAAAAGACCGACTGAAATTGTCGATAACACCAGTGAAACGGCAATGCCAAGGAATCGCGCCCGCATAAAGGAAAAACTGGTTTTTTCCGGCATGAAGGCGAAAAGCGGTTCGATGACCAGTTTTTTTAGCCGCTTGCGCCAGACGATCTCGCTCATGATGACCCGCACCACGGCAACGGCAGTGAACATGGAAATCAAAATTCCCAGGCTCATGGTAATCGCAAACCCCCGAACCGGGCCGGAGCCGAATTCAAACAGCAAACAGGTCGCGATCAGTGTTGTAATATTGGAATCAACAATGGTGGCATAGGCCCGCTTGAAGCCGGCATCAAGCGCCATAAAGGCGGATAATCCCTTTTTTGTTTCTTCCCGTATGCGTTCATTGATCAGCACGTTGGCATCTACGGCAAGGCCGATGCCAAGAATAATGCCCGCAATTCCGGGCAGTGTGAGGGTGGCGCCCAGGACACTCAGCACACCGATGGTCAGCATCACATTCAGACCGAGTGCCAGATTTGCAATTAACCCCCACCGTCCATAAAGAAAGATCATCAATGCCACGACGAGGGCAAAGCCGATTGCGCCGGTATAAAGCCCCATCCGGATGGAATCCGCCCCCAGGTCGGGGCCAACCGTGCGTTCTTCAATCACCGTCATCGGTGCTGGTAGGGAACCCGCGCGTAGCAATGCCGAAAGGGTTACCGTATCAGCGACTGTGAAATTACCGCTGATTTGACCGGCCCCGCCGGTGATTGCACTTTGAATGATCGGGGCGCTCAGGACTTCCTGATCCAGGACAATGGCAAGCGGGCGGCCGATATTCCTGCTGGTAATATCAGCCAGTTGTTTTGCGCCGGATGTGTCAAAGCGGAAATTGACAACAGGTCGCTGGGTTTGCGAATCAAATCCGGCATGTGCATCGGTCAGGTGTTCGCCGGTTAAAGTTGCGCCGCGTGCGACAATGTAAGTTTGCCCGTCCTTGCCCTTCAGGGTCATCAGACCTGCCCGGTTTTGTGCGCTTTGCCCGGTTGGCGATTGCACAAGATAAAAGCCCAGTTTTGCCGTGCTGCCCAGAAGCTGGCGCACCTGGGCCGGGTTCTGAACGCCGGGCAGTTGAACAAGAACACGATCCGCGCCGATGCGTTGAATGGTGGGTTCGGCAATGCCGATTTGGTCGATACGACTGCGGATAATTTCCAGGCTTTGTTGGGCGCTGGCATCAACCCTGTTTCGTATCCCGTCATCCGACAGCGTAATTGTTAGCGTATGATCGTCAGGTGTGGTTTCAAGATATTCCGGAGCCGGGCGGTTGCCCGGTGTTTCAACTGTTTTGTTCGTAAGGTTATTTAATGCGCTGCGCGCGTGTTGAAGTTCCTGCGCATTGTTCAGGGTAATGACGATGCTATGGTCTTTTGTTTGAAGGGTACGGGGCTGTATTGCCGCCTTGTTTAGGGTTTCAGATATTTCCTTTCGGGTAATATCAAGACGCTCGTGAATCATCTCGGCGGTATCGATTTCAAGCACAAGAAGAGACCCGCCGCGAAGGTCAAGGCCGAGCGAAAGCTGTTTTGACGGCAGGAAAGAAGGCCAGTGTGCCAATTGTTGGGGAGAAAGCAGATTTGGCAGCGCCGTGATGAACCCTATAAGCAAAATCAGGGCATAGAACACCACGCGCCATGTCGAATTTCGCATGACAAAACTCCGGACAGCACGCATGCCCGACAGGGCCTGTTACTGTCGTCCGATAACTTTTATGGATCGCACGAGAAAGCGCGATGGGATAATGGGGATGAAATCAGACTGCGGCGGGCGGAGAGCGCGGCGCATAGGGCGCATGTGGCCGGGATGACAGATGCGTCTGGTTGCCAAAGGCAAAGATGCGATATGTTGGCCCTGGCAAAAATGGAATTTCCAGATTTGCTATTGTGTCATCTACCGGATCGGTGACAGGCGGATGTTTTTTGCTGGTGATCTGTCGCGATGTCAGGACGTAAGAGTCACCACCGGCGGGTAGGACGCCCTGTTTTTCCGGAAAGCCATATGAGGCGGTCTTTGGGTTATGCGGGCCGATATTGCTGCCCGGAAACCCGGTTGTTGCGGTTGCCAGACTGCCACCAATAATCGCCAGGGCCAGAAGCGTAAGGCACAGCATGACCCACCGCAGCGGCGAATGCGCCGTTGCCTCGATACAGGGATATGCTGAAGAACCTTTGGTGGTTTTGGTCATTTTGGCCCGGTTCCGGAATGATCAGCGGAAAATAGTCATTCGGATCGCCGCTGGCAACACTGTTGCGGTGTCAGGTTGTTTGTCTGTTTGCGTTCCGGGCTAAATATTCTGCTTTTTTTGGTTGGCAGCAGGCAAAGCACAGGTTTTGATTTAATCATAAAACCATGCTTTGCCCTGATTTGTTGGTTTGACCGGGTGGTCAACCGTCGATCTGCCAAACCATAACATGTGAATAGCTATCGCCGGGATTAAGGAACGGCGATGGGAAATCCTCGCGATTGGGGCTGTCGGGAAAGGTCTGTGGCTCCAGCGCGATGGCGCATTGCGGATGCAGCGGCGTGCCATCCTGCGATGTCATCTCGCTGGTAAAATGCCGGGCCAGATAAAACTGCAATCCCGCCTCGGTGCTTGAAAGGGTCAGGCGGCGGTTGGTGGGGGCATGAAACAGGCTGGCGATTTTGCGCAATGTGCCGCGCCGTCCGCTCAGGCAAAAATTGTGGTCGTAATCAATGACTTTATCGGCCTGTAATTCCTCGGGTGCGGCAATGGCACGCGGGGTGCGGAAATCAAATGTTGTGCCCGTTACATCGGCGCGACCGGGCAGGGGGATCAGGCAGTCATCTACCGGCAGGTACTGGTCGGCATGAATTTGCAATTCGTGATCGGCGGCACTGCGATCAAACCGGCCCGAGAGGTTCCAGTAACTGTGGTTGGTTATATTGATAATGGTGGGGGCATCACAGGTTGCCGAAATTTCACAGCGCATGCTGTTACCCGCCAGTTCATAGCGCACCGTGCAATGCAGGGTGCCGGGAAAGCCCTGGTCGCCGTCGGGCGATGACAGGGCAAATACCACATGGCTTGCCGTTTGTTCCATTACCATCCAGGGGCGTTTGTCAAACCCTTCCGGCCCGCCATGCAACAGATTTGGGCCTTCATTGGCCGCCAGTTGCACCAGATTTCCCTGTTGATCGCGATAATGTGCCCCGGCAATGCGGTTGGCATATCGGCCACAGGTGGCACCGACATAGCTATCGTGACGGGCATAATCCCCCAAAGAGGGAAACCCAAGTGCGATATTTACGTCGGATTTGTGATTGTCTTTCAATGAAAACGAGAGGATGCGTGCCCCCTGCCTGGAAAAAAGGACGCGAATCTTTTGATTTTCTAGCTTTACGTGAGTTTCTGGCGCGTGTTGCGATGTCATAAAGGCATTTCCCGAGCTTTTTTTGTCCAGAATAATCGCAGAAAACTGCGATTTTCAATTGCCAGTTGTTGATGTGATTGTCTTCCTGATCATCATATTGTAATACTATATGGCTTTTAGGCAAAAGGCCAATTCAGGGAGGAAATAATGAAAGGGCTTAAAAAGCTGGCAATTGCTGGTGCAACCGTGTGCATCGGTATGGGAATGTCGCTTGCCGCGCAGGCGGAAATGATTATCGGGTTTTCGCAGATCGGGTCGGAAAGCGGATGGCGTACCTCCGAAACCGCCTCGATCAAGGCCGAGGCAGAGAAACGCGGCATTGATCTTAAATTCTCTGATGCCCAGCAAAAACAGGAAAACCAGATCAAGGCGGTACGTTCCTTTGTTGCCCAGGGTGTGGATGGTATTTTGCTGGCCCCGGTGGTTGAAACCGGCTGGGACCAGGTTTTGAAGGAAGCCAAGGATGCGGGTATTCCTGTCGTCCTGATTGATCGTGGTGTTGACGCCGATCCGTCGCTTTATCTTACCAAGGTCGCCTCTGACTTTGTCGAGGAAGGGGCCCTTGCCGGGGCGTGGCTTGCAGCAAAAACCAACGGCGTTTGTGATGTGGTTGAATTGCAGGGCACGGTGGGGTCTTCGGCCGCGATTGACCGCAAGGAAGGCTTCGGCAACGTTATTTCCAATTTTCCCAACATGAAAATCCTGCGCTCGCAGTCGGGCGATTTCACCCGTTCAGGCGGCAAGGAAGTGATGGAAAGTTTCCTGAAGGCGGAAAATGGCGGCAAAAACATTTGTGCCCTTTATGCCCATAATGATGATATGGCGCTGGGTGCCGTTCAGGCGATTAAGGAAGCCGGTCTGGAACCGGGCAAAGACATTCTGATCGTCTCGATTGATGGTGTGCCTGATATTTTCAAGGCAATGGCCGATGGTGAAACCAATGCCTCGATCGAGCTGAACCCGCATTTGGGGGCACCGGCCTTTGATGCCATCAAGGCTTCAATGGATGGCAAGGAAGTGCCGAAATGGATCAAGGCGAATGGTCCGCTTTACCTGCCTGATACGGCTGCAGAAGAATATAAAAAACGTAGCGGTAGCTGATAATCGTGCCGGGTGAAAAACACCCGGCCTGATGGCTGACGCATTGGCGTGTCCTTTGGAAAAATGAAGGGCACGCCTTTTGCGCAACAGTTCACAGATCAGGGAGGATCATATGGCAGATAGGGCACAACCCGTGCTGTCTGCGCGTGGTGTGGGAAAGTTCTTTCCAGGCGTAAAGGCCCTGCAGGATGTTGATTTTTCGCTGATGCCCGGCGAAATTCACGCGCTTTTGGGTGAAAATGGTGCAGGTAAGTCAACCCTGATCAAGGTAATGACCGGGGTGCATCCGCGCGATGCAGGCACCGTCACCCTTGACGGGCGCGAAATCCATCCGGGGCACACGGGTGAAGCGCAGCAGCTGGGCATTTCAACGGTTTTTCAGGAAGTTAATCTGGTGCCGACATTGTCGGTGGCGGAAAACCTGATGCTGGAACGCCAGACCCGCAAGTTCGGCCTTATTTCATGGAAAAAAACCGCCGAGGATGCGCGCGAGGCGCTGAAAATTCTGGGGCTGGATATTGATATTAACCGGGCGCTGGGCTCCTATTCGGTTGCAATCCAGCAATTGGTGGCGATTGCGCGCGCCGTTGCACTGGATGCGCGGGTGCTGATTTTGGATGAACCGACAGCGTCGCTTGATGCAGACGAGATTAAAACGCTGTTTGGTATTATGCGGTCGCTGAAGGCAAAGGGGCTGGGCATTGTGTTTGTCACCCATTTCCTGGATCAGGTTTACGAAATTACCGACCGCATCACGATTTTGCGCAATGGTGGGCTGGTGGGCACCTTTGAAACCGCCACATTGCCGCAAATTGACCTGATCAATCACATGCTGGGCCGGGAGCTGGCCGAAATCAGTTCACACCGCCATCATGCCAAAACCACAGCAACCGAGCGCAAAAACCATATTCAGATCAAAAATCTCGGTAAAAAGCGTGTGCTTAAGCCCGTGTCGCTGGAGCTTTCCGGTGGCGAGATTGTCGGTTTGGCCGGGTTGCTGGGGTCAGGCCGTACAGAGCTTGCCGAACTGGTTTTTGGCGCACAGCGTGCCGATAGCGGGCTGGTCTTTATGGATGATAAACCGGTGATGCTGCGCACCCCGCGCCAGGCGATCCGGGCGGGGTTTGGCCTGTGCCCGGAAGACCGCAAACAGGATGGCATCGTGCCCGAACTTGGCGTGCGCGAAAATATTGCCCTGGCCCTTCAGGGGCGGCGCGGTTGGCTCAGGCCCATTCCCCGGGCAGAGCAGGATAAATTTGCCGATGACATGATCAAGGCGCTGGGCATTGCCACGCCGGACCGGGAAAAACCCGTGGGCCAGCTTTCGGGCGGGAACCAGCAAAAGGTTATTCTGGCGCGCTGGCTGGTGTCCAAACCGGTTTTCCTGATTTTGGATGAACCCACTCGCGGCATTGATGTGGGGGCACATGCCGACATCATCAAACTGATCCGTGATTTGTGTGACGAAGGGCTGGCTTTGCTGGTGGCCTCTTCCGAGCTTGAGGAAATTGTCGCCTTTGCCGATCGTGTTGCCGTGTTGCGTGACCGTGAATTGGCAAGCGAGCTTTCGGGCGCGGACATTACCCAAAACAATATCATCGAGGCGATTGCACGATGACAATATTGCAAGATACTAAAAAATCGGCAGGAAAGGGCGGCAAAGACCGGCGGTCAATTGCGCTGTCATCGCGCCAGTGGCTGGGGCCGGTTATTGCGCTGGCGCTGGTGATTATCGTTAATGGTCTGATCTCGCCCCGGTTTTTCGACATCAAGGTTGTTGACGGGCATTTATATGGCTCGCTGGTGGATATTATTCATCGTGGGGCCTCAACCGCGCTGGTCGCGGTGGGCATGGCGATTGTCATTGGCACGCGCGGCATTGATCTCTCGGTGGGCTCGGTCATTGCCATTTCGGGGGCGGTGATGGCGGTGCTGATCCGCGATACCAGCCTGTCACCCCTGGTGATTATTCTGGCCGCCCTGGGGGCCGGGGTTTTGTGCGGTTTGTGGAACGGCATTTTGGTGGCGTTTCTGGATATTCAGCCGATTATCGCCACCCTGATTTTGATGGTGGCGGGGCGCGGTATTGCACAAATGATTACCGGCGGGCAAATCGTCACTTTCCACGGCCCGTTTTTCGAGGCGATTGGCAGTGGCTATTTGTTGGGTATTCCGTGGCGGGTGATTATTGCCGCCATCGTCATTGCCGGCCTGTGGGCAATCATGCGCAAAACCGCGCTTGGCCTGTTTGTCGAGGCAGTAGGCGGCAACGCACGCGCCAGCCGCCTGGCGGGCATTGATGCACGCGGTATCAAGGTGTTGGCCTATGTTATTTCCGGGCTGTGTTCGGCGGTGGCGGGCATCATTATTGCGGCCGATATTCGCGGTGCGGATGCCAATAATGCCGGTTTGTGGCTGGAGCTGGATGCCATTCTGGCCGTTGTGGTTGGCGGGG
Organism: Thalassospira sp. TSL5-1; assembly: GCF_001907695.1. Classification (NCBI taxonomy): domain Bacteria; kingdom Pseudomonadati; phylum Pseudomonadota; class Alphaproteobacteria; order Rhodospirillales; family Thalassospiraceae; genus Thalassospira; species Thalassospira sp. TSL5-1. Next base: position 360,790 of record NZ_KV880639.1, on the reverse strand, counting down.
CGTCGCTGATGGGGGGGCGGTTTTATCTGGGGCTGACGGTGATTGGGGTTCTGATCATTCAGGCGCTGGGTACCGGCATTTTGCTGTCGGGTTTGCCGTCGCAATATACCCTGATCGTCAAGGCCGCCGTCGTCATGGTCGTGTTATTGATGCAGGCCCCGAAGGCCCGGCAGATGATGGGCAGTTTCTGGCGCAGGAGAACCCGCAATGATTAATGAACGCTATTATCCGTTGCTGGCAACCCTGGCGGTTTGTGCGCTGCTGTATGGGTATGGCATGTTTGAATATCGCGCCTTTAGCGATACCTATGTTCTGGGCAACCTGTTAACCGATAATGCCTTTTTGATCATTACCGCGATTGGCATGACCTTCGTGATCCTGTCGGGCGGCATTGATCTTTCGGTGGGTTCCATGATTGCCTTTGTCGGCGTGCTGATGGCGGAGCTTGTGACTGGCTTTGGCATTCATCCGCTGGTGGCGGTTGTTGTATCGTTGATCTTTGGCGGGCTGTTTGGTGCCTTTATGGGCTTTATTATCGCCAGGTTCGATATTCAGCCCTTTATCATTACCCTGGCGGGGATGTTTTTTTTGCGCGGCATGTGTTTCCTGATCAATCTGGATTCCGTGCCCATCAGCCATGATTTTGTCAGTGCTTTTGCCGGTTTTCGCATTCCGCTGCCCGGGCGGGGGTGGCTCAGTGCCTCGGCAATGGTGATGCTGGTAGCTGTGCTGGTTGGCATGGTCATTGCGCATTATACCCGCTTTGGCCGCAATGTTTATGCTATTGGCGGCGACCGGCAGTCCGCCCAGTTGCTCGGCATTCCTGTCGAACGCACCATCATTCAGGTCTATACGCTAAGCGGTGTTTTCAGCGCGCTGGCCGGTGTGGTGTTTGCCTTTTATACGGCCTCGGCCTATCCGTTGGCGGCTGTCGGGGTGGAACTGGATGCCATTGCTGCCGTTGTCATTGGCGGCACCCTTCTGACCGGGGGCATGGGCTTTGTGGCGGGCACATTCTTTGGCGGCATCATTATGGGGGTTATCCAAACCCTGATCGCCTTTGATGGCACACTTAATAGCTGGTGGACCAAAATCGTCATTGGCGGGTTGCTGTTCGGCTTTATTGTGCTGCAACGTTTGATTACCCGGTCCTTTTCCGGGATGCGGGCGGGGACCAGCTAGGATTTGTAAAGTCAAAAATATCGGGCCGCCTTCGTTGGGCGGCCCGTATTTCGTGAAAGATGGCGATGTGGTTGGCTGTTCGGACCGGGCCGTTACAGGGTAATGCGTTCCCAGTCGGTGGTGCTGTCCATACCCAGTTCGTCACGCAACTGCATCATGGTCTGGCGCAATAACTGGCGCATGACATTGCGGGCTTCGTCCGGGTCGCGGTCTGCAATCGCCTGATACACCGCCTTATGGCTGGGCAGCGAATGGACTTGTGCCTTTGGTCCCGTGCTCGACATTTTGAAAGATCCGATCAGGGCACTTTCAATCAGCATCCCCAGCGATTTCATGAAATCGTTTTGCGAGGCATCCAGGATCGCCTGATGAAATTCCAGGTCGGTCAAATAAATAGCCTCGGTACCCGGTTCGGCCTGTTCCATGCCAAGATAGGCCTTGCGAATGGTTTCAAGCTGTTCTTCGCTGCGCCGTTCGGCGGCCATGGCGGCGGTATTGGGTTCAATGATCAGCCTTGTTTCAAACAGGCCGTATAAAAAGGCCGGGTCCGGGTCAGGGAAATGCCAGGACAGAACATCGGGGTCCAAAAGGTTCCAGAAATGGCGCGGTTTCACGCGGGTGCCGGTTTTGGGGCGGCTTTCAATCAGGCCCTTGGCCGACAGGATTTTGATCGCCTCGCGCAGGGCGGTGCGCGATACATCCAGCGTTTCGCTTAGTTGCGCTTCGGTCGGCAGGTTGTCACCCGGCGTCAATTCACCGGTGACAATGCGCCGTCCCAAATCGTGGGCGACAATGCTATGCAGGCTGCGCCTGGCATATGTTCTGGACATGGACGACATGTTTCCTGCTTTCCGTGCGGCCACGCGCAAAGTGGTCTGGTTTTGCCTGTCGGGTTTGGCATTGGCTCATTATTCATATGATATGAATATATTTGATCAGTAATAGCATATCGGGTCAACCGGCTTTCCCGCCGGCACACATGAAATAACCCGAATATGTTTGAAATTCCGCCTCGCTTATAGCGGACTACCCTCCGCTGTGAAAGCCGCCAACGTGTATTTGCCCTGTCTGCCTTCTTGACAGCTTCGGCGCGATTGATCATTAATGTTATAGTATGAAGAATAAGGGTGCCTTAAGGTGCCCACTTGGCAGGAGGAAACGGGAAATATCATTTTCAACACTGCGGCCCATTCATGAACCATGCCTTTTTCAGGAGTGGAACTGGAGCCGCGCTGTTGGATTTTACCCCTGAAAGTGCGGGCTTGTGACCTCTTTTGTTGCTCTACCGGGATGTGTCGATGCGGCATGCCAGGGCGGGATACACTGGTGGGTTTGGGCTGGTCAGGCGGGGGGATGATGTGTTTTCGTCGTTCTGCTGAAAATTATAAATCTTGCTGATCCGATCAAGGGAGAAACCGCCATCATGGCCGACCGTAAACCCACCCATTATACCAGCCTCAAGGATGCCTCGGTTTTTATTACCGGCGGGGCAACCGGCATTGGCATGGCCCTGGTTGAAGCCTTTTGCGAGCAGGGGGCGAAGGTCGCCTTTGTCGATATTCTGCGTGAAGAGGGCGAGAAGCTGGCGGAAAATCTCGCGGGGAAATCTGCCCATGCGCCGCTTTTTATTGAATGCGACCTGACTGACATCGACGCCCTGCGCCAGGCGGTCAAGGATGCCAGTACTCAAAACGGCCCGATTTCGGTTTTGCTGAACAATGTCGCCAATGACACCCGCCATAAATGGCAGGATGTGACAGTTGAATATTGGGACCAGCGCCAGGCGATCAATATCCGTCCGGCCTTTTTTGCCATTCAGGCCGTCGCCCCGATGATGATAGAGGCCGGTGGCGGCTCGATTGTCAATTTCGGGTCGGTTAGCTGGATGATGGGTCAGGGCGGCATGCCCGGCTATACCACGGCCAAATCCGCCGTGCAGGGCCTGACACGCGGCATGGCACGCGACCTTGGCAAGGATAATATCCGGGTCAATACGCTGGTGCCGGGTTGGGTGATGACGCAGCGCCAGCTTGACCTGTGGGTGGATGAAGCCGCCGAAAAGGAAATTGCCGAACGCCAGTGCCTGAAAAACAAGGTCATGCCTGATGATATTGCCCGCATGGCGCTGTTTTTGGCATCCGATGAAAGCCGCATGATTACATCGCAGAATTTCATCGTTGATGGCGGCTGGGTTTAATGGCGTGCGAGGCATTCCTGCCGGGATATGCCGCACCATTCACGTTCCGTTATTTGTAAATATATTCAGGACAAGATAATGAGACTGGTTCAATTTCTGGATACAGACGGCAAAGCATCGGTTGCTATTGTTGAAGATGCTAAAACGCTGGCGCCGCTCAAGGATGTGGCATCGATTGTGGATCTGGCAAAATCGGCGCTGGCCGAAGGCATTAATTTGATTGCGGCTGCTGAAAAACACAAGGGTGATGCCCGCGTGGATTATGACGAAGTTGCCGCCGAAAACCGTTTGTTGCCGCCCGTCAGCCATGCCGACCCGGCACATTTTCTGGTGACGGGTACGGGCCTTACGCATTTGGGCTCGGCATCGGCGCGGGCCAATATGCACACGGCAGCCAACAAGCAGGCCGATGAAACCGATTCCATGAAAATGTTCCGCATGGGTGTAGAAGGCGGCAAACCCGCCGCCGGCCAAAAGGGCGTGCAGCCGGAATGGTTTTATAAGGGCGATGGCTCGGTTGTCGTTGCACCGGGGGCAGATATTCCCAGCCCGTCCTTTGCCCTTGATGGCAGTGAAGAACCTGAAATTGCCGCGATTTATCTGGTCGATGATCAGGGCACACCGGTGCGGTTGGGCTTTGCCCTGGGCAATGAATTTTCCGACCATGTGATGGAACGGCAAAATTACCTTTATTTGGCGCATTCCAAACTGCGGGCCTGTTCCCTGGGGCCGGAACTGCTGCTGGGCGATTTACCCAGCCATGTCGAAGGCACCTCGCGGATTTATCGCGACGGTAAGGTCATTTGGGAAAAGCAGTTTGTCAGTGGTGAAGACAACATGTCGCATTCACTGGAAAATCTGGAATACCATCATTTCAAATATGATCTGTTCTGCCGTCCGGGCGATGTCCACGCCCATTATTTTGGTACGGCAACCCTTAGCTTTGCCGATGGTGTCACAACACAGGACGGCGACGAATTTGAAATTTCGTCCGAAACGTTTGGCCGTCCCATTCGTAACCGTCTTAAAGTTCAGGCGGAACGCCCGGTGAAGGTGCGCACGATCTAACCAGCGCTTGCAAGGCAGGTTTCATCCCGTTGGTTGATGCACTTGTCAGGGGAGCATTAACCATCCTGTTGTTGATCCGGCCCCGAGTTTGGGGGCCGGATTTTTTTGCTTTCAGTTTTTCAGGCTTCGTTTTGCGCGCTTGCTATGGGGGCCGGGCGCAAACCCAGCATCACCACGAAACCGGCTACCAGCAGCAGGGTGCCGCTTAGGCCAAAGACGCCAAGGGCACCATTGGCCGAGTAAATCGCCCCGCCCAGTGCCGCGCCCAAGGCAATGGCAAGCTGGATCGCGGCAACAATTAGCCCGCCGCCGCTTTCGGCTTCGTCGGGAACGGTGCGGGTAATCCATGTGGACGAGCCTACTGGCATCGCGGCAAAGGCCATGCCCCAAATGGCAATCAGGATGCTATCGCCAATCGTGCTGCTGCCCTGAAGTGTTGCCAGTCCCAGCCCGGCCAGCCCCATGATGATGGGCATGATGCTGAGCGTCAGTTTCAGGCTGCGTTCAATCAGTGCCCCGGCGATATAGGTGCCAATGAAATTGGCAATGCCAAAGCCCAGCAAAATGCCGGAAATGCCCGAAACCGCAACGCCGGTGACGTTCTCCAGAAACGGTCGTACATAGGTAAACATGGCGAAATGGCCGGTAAAGATCAGCATGGTCAGGACCAGGCCAAACCGCATGCGCGGACGCATCATGACATCAAACAGGGTGCGCAGGCTGGCATGGCCCACCGGTGCCAGTCGGGGCAGGGAGGCAAATTGCGCAATCAGCACCACAACACCCAGACCGCCGGTCAACAGGAAGATATTGCGCCAGCCAATAATATCACCCAGAAAACTGCCGACCGGGGCTGCAAAAACCGTGGCAATGGAAACGCCGCTAAACATAATGGATAAGGCGCGGGGAATAAGATGTTCGGGCACCAGCCGCATAACAACAGCAGTTGCCATTGTCCAGAAACCACCCAGGGCGACGCCCAGCAACACACGCCCGACTAACAGGAATGACAGGTTGGGGGCGATGGCGACCAGAATATTCGATAAAATCAGTAATATCGAAAATCCCAGCAGAACATGGCGACGGTCAAAACGACGGGTCAGGGTTGCGATAAAAAGGCAGGTGATCAGGGCGATAACGGCGGTGGCCGATACGGCCTGTCCGGCCAGGGCTTCGGGAATGGCAAGGTCGTGTGCCATCGGAGTTAGCAGGCTTGCGGGTAAAAATTCGGCTGTGACCAGGCCAAAAACGCCCAGTGTCATGGAAAAGACAGCGCCCCATGCCGGGGCCTTTTGCCCGCCAGCGTGGTGGCTGCCAGAAATGTGATCGTCCATCTTGATATGGGTCCTGTTTAAAAGGATGTGAGTTCGATTGATCCTATAAATAGGCTGGAAATTTCAGACGATCTATGTCAGATAATCTTGAATGATTGATCATTCGTCCGAATTGTCCCGTTCTGAAAATGTGCAGCGCGTCGGTAGCGACGTGATGAGTGAACTTTTGCTGGGGATGCGCCTGCGGGGCCTCAACTATAACCGTGTATATCTGTCGCGGCCTTTTGGGGTGCGGTTTGGCAATCATGATGTTGCACGGGCGCAATTTCATTTTGTGGCCCGTGGGCCGGTTTATCTGCGCTGTAGCAAGGCAAAAATTCATGTTTTGCAAACCGGCGATGCCGTTTTACTGCCGCTTGGCTTGTCGCACGAATTGCTTTCTGCCCCCGACATAAGTGGCAGCGACATAAAAAGTTTTGTCATGGCGCCGATTTGCAGCCAGGTGGGTGCCATTACCGCCTGCAACGCGGAAGAGCAGGATGATGACGTTCTGTTTTTTAGCGGGTGCATGGAATTTGATCTTGGCAGCATGAGCCCGCTGATCAGCATGATGCCGGAAGTCATGCAGGTGGGAACCTTGCTGGATCGAAACCCGGAGATTTTGCCGATCCTTGAAGCAATGGCACGCGAGGTTTGCACGGCACGTGCCGGTTATGGGGCGATTGTGACGCGCCTGGCCGATGTGGTTTCGGCCTCTATTGTGCGCGGTTGGGTGGAATGCGGCTGCGGCGATGCCAGCGGCTGGGTTGAGGCCCTGCGCGACCCGCGTTTGGGCCGTGTGATCAGCGCATTGCACCGGGACCCGGGGCGGGACTGGACGGTGGCATCGATGGCAGCGGAAATGGGGGCATCCCGGTCAGTTTTTGCCGAACGTTTTTTGGCGATAACCGGGATTACGCCGCTGCGCTATGTTGCGGACCTTCGCATGCGTTTGGCAACCCAGTGGATCCGCCAGGACCGCATGCCGGTAGACGAGATGGCATCCCGGTTGGGTTATGGCTCTGCTGCGGCATTCAGCCGGGCATTCAAGCGGGTTACGGGTACATCACCCGGCGAGATGCGCCGCGCCTGACGAAGGACAAAGGGTTTAGGGTTCAGGGTTTGCGGACCGCAACGGTTTCCACCCTATGACCTTTTCCCTTACACAGGATGGCATCGGCCCGAAACCGCGACGGGGCGACATGTTCTTCCAGAACCCTTGCATTGATACTGGTCCAGATTTCACCTGCCAGATGGCGGGCTTCGTCGTCATTAAGGTGGGCATAGCGGTGAAAATAGGATTCCGGGTTTTGAAACACGCTGTTTTTCAGGGTTAGAAACCGATGGATATACCAGGCACGAATATCGGTTTCATCGGCATCAAGATACAGCGTAAAATCAAAATAGTCCCCGGCATGGGTGGCGGCGGCCGGGTTGCCTGTGGTGCTGATTTCCAGCACATTCAGCCCCTCGACAATCAGGATATCGGGGCTGGTAATGATTTGTTTCCGGTCCGGCTCAATATCGTATGTGACATGCGAATAAACCGGAATTTCGACACGTTCCGCCCCGTCCTTGATATGTTCAAGCGTTTCAAGAAGTGCGCGGCGATCATAACTTTCGGGAAAGCCCTTGCGCGAGAGAAGCCCGCGTTCTTCAAGATCGGCGAGTGGCCATAAAAAACCATCCGTGCACATCAAATCCACCCGGCCATCCGGGCCAAAGGATTGTGCCAGCATCTGGCGCAAGACACGGCAAAAGGTGCTTTTGCCAACGGCAACACTGCCTGCCACGCCGATAATATAGGGGGCCTTGCGCGGGGCAGTGCCCAAAAGGTTCCCCATGCCGGTTTTAAGGCTGGTCAAATGGTCGCGGTGCGTGCGGATCAAATGGACCAGCGGGGCGAAAACCTCGGCCAGGTCGGTTGTATCGGTGGTGTCATTTAACCCGCGCAGCGCATCAAGGTCTTCAGGGCTAAGATGGTGGGCGGTATCTTCCCCTAATGTCTGCCATTTATCCCGGTCAAACAGGGCGTAACGATCAGGATAAAGCGATGCCGGGGATGGAGTCATTACGGTCTTCTGTGTTGCGGATCGGAAATGGTTCGTCTCGCTTTATGCCGTCTGGAAGGCCGTGATGCAATGTTAACGGCGATGATTTGACGAATAAGTTTGGTGAGCTAGCCATAATATCGCGCATAGTGTTGCATATGGGCGATATCACAGCCTGTTCTGGTGCCAAATTTATGCCTGCGCGTGTGTTTGTCAATTCACCCTTGGTCGCAATTTATCAGGACGTGTTGCGATGGGTGCCATAAAGGGCGGTTTGGGCTGTTGTTGCTGCCTTTTTTAAATGGTCCAGCAGGGTGGCCTGGTGTTGATGGACAATCATGCTGTTGCTGCCAAAGCAGGAAATGGCGCTGACCATATGGTTGTGGTGGTTAAAAACCGGCACGGCAATGGCATAAATGTCGCCAAGCCCTTCACCGTCATTCAGGGCAAAGCCCTGGCGTCGAATATGGTGCAGTTCCTGGATCAGGGCTGATTTGCCCGTGATGGTGGTTGCTGTTTGCAGCCAGGCATCACGCTTTTCTTCCTCCATCAAGGCCAGCCATAATTTGCCATGTGCCGTGCAATGGGCTTCCAGCCGGGTGCCAATGCGAATGTCGACATAAAGCGCACGTTCGGGCAGGGCCTTGGCGATGCACACGGCCTTGTCCTGGTCAAACCGGGTGGCCATACAGGCCTCGTGCGCGACGCGTGCCAAATCATCAAGTACGGGCTGCAGGATCGGGGCGGGGCCACCATCGGTGCGGATGCGTTCGCCCAGATCGGCAAAAACATATCCCAGCCTGAAAACGCCGCGTGCCGTCATGCGCAAGGCGCCAGCATGTTCAAGCGTATGTAAAAAACGATGCGCGGTAATCAGATTGATTTTCAACTCCCGGGCCACGTCCCCCGCCGTCATTTCGCGGTATCCGGCGGCAAAAAGGTCAAGAATGCGAAAGGCCCTGATCACCGAACCGTTAAGCTGTGCCGACATTTGAGGGCCTTTCGTGTTTGTGAAGAAGGAGGGCCTTGCAAGTCGTGGCAAAGGTTGTGGATGAGGAGATGCAGTGCGCAGGCGACTGCCGTGCCGTTGCTTGACGACCGAAAACTTTGCATAATATACTATATTATAAATTAAATTTCAAATATAGTAATAATAGGCAGGGTGGTGATATGTCGGATCAGAAAGCCGGAGCAGGTTTAACCGCAGGCGGTGCCGTTTTGGCGCGGATGAAAGTGGTGGGGGTGGATTATATTTTTGCCAATTCCGGCACCGATTTTCCGCCCATTATTGAAGGCCTGGCCGAAGCCAGCGCAAAGAATATTCCCCTGCCCGAAGCCCTGATCATGCCGCACGAAAATGCGGCGATGGGGATGGCTTACGGTTATTATCTGGCAACGGGCCGCGCACAGGCGGTGATGGCGCATACCAATGTCGGCCTTGCCAATTGTGCGATTGGGGCGATCAATGCCGCCACCGAACATGTGCCGATGCTGTTATTTTCCGGCCGGACTCCGGTGATGGAACAGGGCCGGTTGGGTTCCCGTACCGTGCCGATTGGCTGGGGCCAGGAAATGCGGGACCAAACAGCCCTGGTGCGCGAGGCGGTGAAATGGGATTATGAACTGAAATTTCCCGAACAGGTGCCCGATATGGTGGATCGCGCCTATGCCATCGCTAATTCGGTGCCCAAAGGCCCGGTTTATATGAGCCTGCCACGCGAGGTTTTGTGCGATACCTGCCCGCAAGATGGCATTGACGCCCCATCGCGTATAGAGCCGGTGCGCGTGGCTCCGCACCAGGAAACATTGCAACAGGCCGCCGAAATGCTGGCTCGCGCCAAACGGCCCGTTATTATTGCCCAGCGCGGGGCAGGCAGTGCCGATGGTTTTGCCGCCCTGTCACAACTGGCAAATGACTGGGGCATTCCGGTGGTGCAGTATTGGGCGGTCCAGCTTGCTATTGCCACCACCGATCCGATGTTTGGCGGCATGGACCCGGCGGTTTACCTGAAGGATGCCGATATTGTGGTGGTGCTGGATTGCCTGGCCCCCTGGTGGCCCGATATTCGTGCTTTGCAAGAGGATTGCAAAGTGATCCAGATCGGGCAGGATCCGCTTTATGGGCGTTTTCCTGCCCGCCATTTCCCGGCAGATTTCTCGCTGGCTGGTGAAACGGCAGACGTGATTTTGGCGCTGGCCGATGCAATGGTCCCCCTGTTTGCCAAACACCGAGACGCCTGCGAAACACGGCGTGAAAAGGTGGCAGCACAAAACAGCGTTATTCGCAAAGCGGCCCAACAACTGGCCGATGATGGCGCACAAATGCCCATGAGCAAGGCTTGTGTGTCGCGTTGTCTTTCAAGCGCGATTGCCGGTAAAGAGGTGACGGTGTTTTCCGAGCTGGGTTGCCCGTTGGAACCGATGGATCTGGATCATTTTCAGGCGTGGTATCAGGAACCCCATTCGGGCGGGCTGGGCTGGTCGTTTCCGGCGGCAATGGGGTTTGCGCTGGCGGATCGTACCCGTCTTGTCATCGCGACAATGGGGGACGGGTCCTATATGTTCGCCAACCCCACGGCCTGCCACCAAATTGCCGAGGCATTGCGCCTGCCAGTTTTGATTTTGGTGCTAAACAACAATGAATGGGGGACGGTGCGGCAATCGGTTACGGGCATGTACCCGGACGGATATGCCGCCCGCGCCAACCGGATGCCGTTAACATCGTTAGCCCCCAGCCCGGATTTTACCAAAGTGGCGGAAGCCAGCCGTGCCTGGAGCGCAAAGGTTGAAAACCCGGCCGAGCTGACCACGACCCTGAAGCGCGCCATCGCCCATATCGAGGAAACAGGCACACACGCGCTTGTCGAAATTGCGATTGCGCCTTGAGGGGGGGGATGAGGAGAGGGTGGCACTTTACAGATTACGGTTTGCACGGGGCAGGCCGGGTGTGGGGTACGGCATAAGGGAGGATGGATAATATGCGTGCCTGTTTGCCAGGCAGTGGAAAATACCTGCTTGCATCATAAGCAGAAAAATTATTTGATTGGATTCAATAAATTGTATCGCCTGTTTTGAGGAGGTCGAATGGACCGGGTTGTTGGCACGTCTGGACGGATCGCTTTTGCAAGTGCAATGCGAAACTTGCTGGCCGATGTGTATCCACAGCATGATCCTGCATTGCTGGTGCGCCGCGTATTTGAAACCCTGAACCTGCCAATAGAAGGCGACGGTCCCGAACCGGCCGAAGAATCCTTGCGCAAATGGGACCAGCGCGATGCCTTTTTGATCACCTATGGCGACAGTATTTCGCGCAATGGCTATCAGGGCCTGAAATCCCTGCGTGATTTTCATCAGAAATGGCTGAAAGACTGGCTGCCGGGCATTCACATTTTGCCATTTCACCCTTTTACTTCGGATGATGGTTTTTCCGTTTCCGATTTTACCATGCTGCGACCCGAATTGGGCACCTGGGAGGATGTTGAGGACCTTTCCAAACATGCCAAGGTCATGGCCGATTTGGTGGCGAACCATATCTCTGCTTCGCATGAATGGTTTTCGCAGTTTCTGGCCGGGCAGGAACCCGGCGTGCATTATATCAAAACCGCCAATGACGATGATGACATTTCCCAAGTGGTGCGCCCGCGCAGCCACCCGCTGTTAAACACGGTTGAAACGGCGCTAGGCCGCAAAAATGTGTGGTGCACCTTTAGTTATGACCAGGTGGATCTGGATTATGGCAACCCGGATGTGTTTTTCGAGATCCTGAAAATCGTGCTGCAATATGTCAGCCACGGGGTCAGTGTTATTCGTCTTGATGCCATCGGCTTTATCTGGAAAGAGGCGGGAACCCCCTCGATCAATGCCGAGCAAACCCATAAAATCATCAAGGCGCTGCGCCTGGCGGCCAATGCGGTGGCACCGGATTTGGTGTTTATTACCGAAACCAACCTGCCGATGGTTGAAAACCTTTCCTATTTTGGCCAGCAGGATGAAGCCCACCTTATTTACAATTTTTCCCTGCCGCCGGTAATTTTGCATGCCCTGCTCAGCGGGCGGTCGGATTATATCCGCAAATGTATCATGGCGATGCCGCCCGCTCCGGCAGGCTGTACCTTTTTTAATTTTACCGCCAGCCATGATGGCATTGGCCTGCGCCCGGCGGAAAATATCGTGCCCGATGATGACATTACCCAAATGACGGAACATGCCCGTAAAATGGGCGGCGAGGTCAGCTATCGCTCCGTCGCAGGGGGTGGGCAGCGCCCATATGAGATGAATGTGACGCTGTTTAGCATGCTGGCCGAAAGTTTTGCCGGTGATCGCGGCTTTGGGCTGGAGCGGTTCATCATGTCGCAGGCAATTGCCATGTCGCTGGAGGGGATTCCCGCGATTTATGTGCAGTCGATTTTTGCCTCGGAAAATGATCACAAGGGGTTTGAGCAAACCGGCATTCCGCGCCGCCTTAACCGCAAAATCTGGCAATTGGCGGATGCCGAAGCCGCCCTTGAAAACCCAGGGATGCCGCAGCAGGCCTTTGGTCAGTTGCGCGCGCTGATGTCCATCCGTCAGGGGCAACCGGCCTTTCACCCTAATGCCACGCAATATACGCTTAATCTGGGTTCGGAATTGTTGGGGGTGTGGCGGCAAAGCCATTTGAATGATCAAAGCATTTTCTGTGTGTTTAACCTGACGGCACAGGACCAGGATCTTGATTTATCCCGCATCAATCTGATCATGAATGAAGGCTGGCAGGACCTGATTACGGGCAAGGATATCCCTGATTATGATGGCATCATGACGCTGGCCCCCTATCAGATCGTCTGGATTTCCAACCTGGATGGTCGCCATCGCACCGAAAGCCGGTTGTTGCAGCGCTATCGCGACGCGATGCCGGTCTGACGTTTTTGCTTTTCATGCCAAACAGGCCGGGCGCATGTGCTACCCGGCCTGTTTGTTTTAGGGGGGGGGCACAAATGGCTCAGGCGGATTTGCCAATGTCGCTGTCATTCAGGTCATCTTCGACGGCGGCGGAAAGTTGCTCGAAAATGTCGTCCATCGCACTTTCTACGCGCTGCCAGCTGGGGATGAACGGGCTTTCCAGCGGGTTTTCCAGATAATGCTGTCCGGCACTAATGATAACTTCGGCCAGAACCTCGACGCATTTTTCTTCTTCGTCGCGATTGATTTTTAGGCCATTAAACAGGGCATCGGCACGATATTGCTCGATCAGGTCCAGTGCTGTGCGGTAATAGGTGGCCTTTAGGGTGCGGAAGGTTTCATGCGAAAAAACCGTGCCCTGGGTGGCAAGTTTGCGAAACAGCGATTTGGCAATGTCGCTGGCCATGCGCGACAGGCCGTCATCTTTTTCGGCCGGGTCAAATTCGCGGTGTTTATGGTCGTAAATATCGGCAATATCGACCTGGGCCAGGCGGTGGACGGTGTGGTTGCGATACATTTCCGAAAGCATCGAAACTTCCAGCCCCCAGTCCGATGCCACCCGCAACCCATAGGCCACATCGGTGCGAATGGCAATTTCGCCCGACAACGAATAACGGAAACAATCCAGATAGTTCAAAAAGTCGGTTTTACCGACCACCTGCTTGAGGGCACGAATAAGCGGCGTAACAAACAGGCGGCAGACACGGCCCTTAAGGGTGCCACCTGCCACACGGGCATAGTACCCCTTGGCAAAGGCGAAATTAAAGGCCGGGTTGGCAATGGGATACATCAGACGCGCTGGAAGGTCCGGCGTGTAGGTGGCAATGTCGCAATCATGAATTCCAATCACCGAACTGCGCCCGGTTGCCAGCGTATAACCCATGCAATACCACACATTGCGGCCCTTGCCCGGTTCGTAACGGGCAAGGTCATAATTTGCCAGCCTGTCATGCACCGCACGCAGGCGCGGGCCATCATTCCAGAGGATGCGGGTACGTTGCGGCAGGTCCTTGAAAAATTCGCGGGCATAGGCGTATTGGCTTTCACTGGCCCGGTCCAGCCCCACCACGATCTGGTCGATATAGGTGGCTTTTTTCAACCCTTCAAGGATGGTGGTCATGGCCGGTGTTTCCAGTTCGGAATACAGGCATGGTAAAATAAGGGTCTGACGGCGCGACCGGGCAAAGGCCGTCATTTCATAAGCGAGTTCTTCCGGGTCACGATCGATGATGGAATGAAGGGTTGTAATAGGGCCACCCTGATGAAAATCGGCCATTTTTACCTCGCTTTTGTTATTGCTGTTGGCGTTTGCGACAAGTCGTCGAGTATCGTATTGATCGAAATATTCCAGCCTTGTGGTCCCGGTGCCGGGGCCAGGCGGGCGCTTTTCCCCCCCAGATCAAGGGTCGGGACCGGCCCGTGTTTAGCCGGGATTTGCACGGCAATGTCGGCCTGGGCCAGCATCCCGGCATCGTTGGGGGAATCCCCCAGCGCAATGCTGGTAATGTCTGAGCGTTGCGCCGGTAGTTTTTGCTGGTCCTGTAACATGGCGATGGCGGTTTGCATGGCGCGGCCCTTGTCTGTTTCGCCGCAAAGGGTGTGGAAACGGCCCCCTTTGACCAGTTTCAGACCAAATTCCCCGGCGATGTTTTGGGCAAGTGTGATGTCGTTATCGGTTGGTTGCCATATTAACGGATCAGAACAGTTCCGGTTCCCGGCAAGGGCGGCATCCTCGACCGAAAGGCCGGTTGCATCGGCAATTTGCCGGGCGGCACTGCTGCGAAAGCTGGAAACCGGGACCGAAACGGCCTGTTCAATGGCACTGCGGGCATCGTCGATGGTTTGGGTGGCCGGGCCGGGCTGGTGCAGGTCGCTGCCAATTTCAATAACCCCGCCATTTTCACCAATCAAACCGGCAAACAGATGATGGCGGGCATTAAGACCACGCAGTTCGGCCAGGGTTTTGGAGGAAATGGCAAGCAACGGAATGTTGTTCTCACGTAACCGCATCAGGGCGGGGCGGGCGGCCTCCCAGGAATAATCATCATGATCCAGAAGGGTGCCATCCAGGTCGGTGAAAACGACAAGTCCGGTTAAATGGGGCATCTATCTCGCAAAATGTTGTGAAAACAGTGTGTTGATGGCCTTGACTGTGAAGCTTAACACACAGCGCGGGTTTGGGCGACAGCGTAAAGATTAAATTTTGTGCACATTTTCATCCAAGATTGATGTTGGTTGATAAAATGGCATAAGCGCGCTGCGAAGGATGATCGGGTTAACAGGTGGCGTTTTGCCCCGGGAACTTGATGGGGCGGGGGACGTTTGCCAGGAAATAGAGTTGGGAAAAACAAAACAGGCCCTGTCATTGCCATTTTTATCGGGCATATCGTGCAGCAAGAGGGATATGCGTGCTTGTAAGCCTTTGTGGTTTAAGGCAAATGACGGAAGATATGGCAAATGGCAAGGTGAAGGGTGCTTGATGGGCGTGAATATGGAACGGCGTAAATTTATTGGTTATATGGGCGCGGCGGTCGCGGCGGGGTTGATCCCGGGCGGGGTATCGCGCGCCTTTGCCGCGGAGGACAGCAGCCTGCCGCGTGGTGAAAAAAAGCCGTTTTCATTTGAGGGTGTCATTGGCTGGGCACGGGAGCAGGCAAAAAAGCCTTATCAGCCCCCTGTTGTGTCTGATGCCCTAAAAAATGTTCTCTCACGCATTGATTATGACGCCTATCAGAAGATCCGCTTTGATACACAAAAGGCGCTGTGGCTGAATCAGGATGGTGTTCCGCCGATAGCGCCATTTCATCAAAACCGGGGCACGCCGGAAAAAGTTCGTATTTATATCGTGGAAAACGGTCAGGCCCAGGAAGTGGAATATGACCCGTCGGCCTTTGCCTATAAGGGGGATATTCAGGCGGGTGACATGCCTGATGATACGGGATGGGGCGGTTTTCGCGCCCTGTATGAAAAGGACCATTCGCGCGACTGGCTGGCCTTTATGGGCGCGTCCTATTTTCGCTGTGCCGGGCCGCAGGACCAATATGGCCTGTCGGCCCGCGCCGTTGCGGTCAATATTGCCCTGCATGACCAGCCAGAGGAATTTCCCCGGTTTACCGAGTTCTGGCTGGAGCCCACCCAGGATGGCGGCCTGCATATTTATGCGCTGCTGGACGGCCCCAGCCTGACCGGGGCAATGCAAATTGCCTGTCAGAAACCCAACGATACCGACATTGTGATGGATGTGACGGTGCGGTTTTTCACCCGTCAGGCCATTCGCCGGTTGGGGATTGCGCCGCTGACCAGCATGTTCTGGTTTTCGGAAACCAACCGCGACGAGGCGGTGGATTGGCGCTCGGAAATTCATGACAATGATGGGCTTGCTCTATGGACCGGAACGGGCGAGCGGTTGTGGCGGCCGCTTGATAACCCCAAACACACCCGTACCAGCAGCTTTGTCGATCAGTCGCCCAAGGGCTTTGGCCTGATGCAGCGCGATCGCAGCTTTGCCAATTATCAGGATGACGGCGTGTTTTATGACCGTCGGCCATCCTTGTGGATTGAACCCAAAGGCGACTGGGGAAAGGGGATGGTTCAGCTTTTGGAAATCCCGACCGATGATGAAATTCATGACAATATCGGTGCCTACTGGACGACGGACGCGGAAATCCCCGCCGGGGAAGAACGCGCCTGGCAATATCGGATGCACTGGATGAAGGCCGATATGTTTGGCGCGGCAAATGTGGCCCATACCATTGCCACACGCACCGGCCGGGCCGGTGTGCCGGGGCAAAAGCGCCCGGACAAGGGGCTTAAATATGCGATCGATTTTGCCGGGGGCGCGCTTGCCAACTTCAAAACCGAGGACAAGAAGATTACGCCGGATGTATCGGCCAGCAATGCTGCCATTCAAAATGCCTATTGCCTGCGGGTGGTGGGGCAGGATTATTGGCGTTTGGTGTTTGATGTGTTCCCGGATGGCAATGGTCCGGTCAATTTGCGCGCCAGCCTAAAAGAGGGCGACCGGCAATTGACGGAAACCTGGATGTTTGAACATCGCGAACATCATTTTTAGGGGCTGGTACCACGACATTCGGCTGTTTGCAGGGCGGGGCGTTTTGTGCACCCGCCCTGATTTTATGAGTATTCAAACGTTTGCTATAGCCGTTTGGTTATAGATGTTCGTTTTGTGCCTTTCTTTTCCGGGTTTGTCCATTCAGCCGGATTGGGGCGCGATTTATCCTGTGATCATAACAAAGGCCATGTTGGGCCGAATGAGAATAAGATCATCAGGAAAGCGTCATGTATATTCCCGTCGTCATCATCGGCAGTGGCCCGGCAGGTTTGCTGTTATCGCATCTGTTAAAATGCCGTGGCATCGAAAGCATCATTCTGGAGCGTAAAAGCCGCGGCCATGTTGAAGGCCGCATTCGCGCCGGGGTGCTGGAGATGGGCACAGTAGGCCTGATGCGCAAAATTGGTGTGGATCAGCGCATGAATGCCGAGGGCATTTTGCATGATGGCATATACATTAGCGTCGATGGCAAGCGGCATCATATCAATATGAAAGAGTTGACCGGCGGGCAAACGGTGATGATTTATGGTCAGACCGAACTGACTAAAGATTTGATTGCTGCACGGCTGGGTCAGGGTGGCGAGATCGTTTTCGAGGCGGAAGATGTGAGCTTGCACGATATTGACGGCGAACGTGCCACGGTTCGCTATGTCAAGGATGGTGCCGAACACAGCCTGACTTGCGATTATATTGCCGCCTGCGACGGGTATCATGGGGTGGGACGGCGTACCATGCCCGAAAACCACCTTAAAACCTTTGAGCGGGTCTATCCCTTTGGCTGGTTGGGGGTGTTGGCAAAGGCCAAGCCGGTGGCCGACGAGCTGATTTATGCCAGCCACGAACGCGGGTTTGCCCTGTGTTCGATGCGGTCCGAAACGGTGGTGCGGCACTATGTCCAGGTGCCCAGTGACGCAAAAATCGAAGACTGGTCCGATGACCGGTTCTGGGATGAATTGCGTCTGCGCCTTGGCCCGGAGGATGCCGACTTGGTCAATGAAGGTGAGGTTTTTGAAAAAAGCATCGCGCCGCTCAGGAGCTTTGTGGCTGAGCCCATGTCACATGGAAGGCTGTTTTTGGCAGGGGATGCCGCGCATATTGTGCCGCCAACCGGGGCCAAGGGGCTTAATCTGGCGGCAAGTGACGTGCACTATTTGTCCGAGGCCCTGATTGCGAAGTTCTGCGATAATGATGAACAGCACCTGGCGCAGTATTCACAACAGGCGACGGCGCGGGTGTGGAAGGCGGAGCGTTTTTCCTGGTGGATGACATCGATGCTGCATCGTTTTGGCGATGAGGACAGTTTTGATGGCCGGGTGCGCCGGGCGGAGCTGGATTATGTGCTGTCATCGGATGCCGGTAAAACCAGCTTGGCGGAAAATTATGTCGGGTTGCGGTTTTAGGATGCGTTTTGGTTGAACCTTATTGCTGGTTTTGCCACTAAATCATCACATTTGATATGGAACCGGACGGGGCCACCTGCGTTACAGATATGTTGTATACGGCAACAGATGATAACAAAACAGGAGGTCCCGATGGTGGCCAAGAATGAAGCCGACACGAACACTGACGCTTCCAAGTTGCAGGCCGAGGTTGAGACCCTTCGCAAAGACCTGGCGGAAGTCACAAAAACGCTGAAGACGATGGCGATGGAAAACGGCGAGAGCCGTGCTGCGCAAGCCGCACAACGTGTTCGCGAAGTTTCCGGCCAGGCGCGTGAACAGTTTGACCATGCCCGCGATGTGGCGGTTGATCAGGTGCGTGAACGTCCGTTAATCACGGTTGCGGCAACATTTGGGCTTGGCCTGTTGATTGGCCGCCTGCTGCAACGATGATCAATCAGCTCATCGAGGCAATCGGTGACATGGCGCAGGCCGCAGCCGCAAGGCTTGCGGCCATCGCCGTGATTGGTGTTGTCATGCTGGTGGGGGCCGGGTTTGTTCTGGCGTCTATCTATATGGGGCTTGCCGCCCATGTTGGTTCGGTATTGTCGGCCTTAACCGTGGGGTTGGTGCTGATTGTACTCGGGCTGGTGGCGATTGCCATCTGGTTTGGTAAAAGTCCGACCTATGAGACCGGCGAAAAGGAAAAAGCCCCCGGCACAGCTGCACCGCGCAGCGAAGATGACATGATCCTGGATTTGCTGATGGATGCCGCCCGTGCCGGTTTTGCCACCGGGCAGGGTAACAGGTCTGAAATGAATAAGGGCTTTGAACGCCTGCTTCATGATCTGGATGGCTTGGGCGTTTTTGACCGTCGGCAAAAAATTGCCGATGCTCTTGAGCGCGCCGAGAAAGCCGAGGAGGCCGCGATGACGCGGGCTGCGGAAAAGCCCGATGACCCGTCAACCGGCGGAATTGATGAAATGGTGAATGACAATCGGGGCTCGCCATTCCCGCGTGATCCAGGTCAGGACCGGAAGTAATCGCGCCATTTGCCATGACGTTAACTGCCATGATATCGAAACAAAAAACCGGCAATCAGCCCAGGCTGTGCCGGTTTTGTTGTGTGCGGAAGGTGTTGCTTATTCGCCGTGGAAATGCACCGTGCCGATAAAGGGCAGGTTGCGATTGTTCTGGGCGTAATCGATGCCGTAACCGACGACAAATTCATCGGGAATGTCAAAACCGCAATAATGGATCGGAATGTCCACTTCGCGGCGCGATGCCTTGTTCAGCAGCGTGCAGATTTCAAGGCGGTTGGGATCGCGGGTTTGCAGCAGGCGCACAACCTCGGACAGGGTATAGCCGGTATCGATGATATCTTCGACCAGCAGAACATCCTTGCCGCGAATTTGACCATCAAGGTCCTTGACAATACGGACATTGCGCGAGCTTTCGGTGGAATCGCCATAGCTGGATGCCACCATGAAATCGACTTCGACCGGTACAGTCAGTTTGCGTGCCAGATCGGCGATAAAAACGAATGATCCGCGCAACAGGCCGACCACGATCAGTTTTTTGGTATCTTTGAAATTTTCGTTGATCTGGGCTGCCAGCGTGTCGATTTTCGCGGCAATTTCCTCAGCAGTGATCAACGGCTTGACTTCATAATCGGCCATTCGTCCGGGTCCCCGAAGGTGGAATTGTTCAATGCAGGCGTTGCTACCACAGGCGTTGGGGCTTTACCAGCCCGCTTGCGGTTGAATATCTGATCTGGTTATGTTGGCGGCCTGTAACAAGACCGGTTTGTCGCCTTCATGCCACTGGTCATATTTACCCATGATGCCGGTAAAAAACGGGTTTTGCAGCATGGTTTTCAGCCAGCGATGCAAATGCACAAAGGGCAGCGCCTCAAACCGGGTTTGATCGGTGCGGGCAAACTGGCGAATAAAGGGTGCAATGGCAAAGTCGGCCAGGGCAGGGCGCGATCCAAACAGATATTGACCAACAGCAAGCCTGCCATCCAGCCGGTTCAGGATTTTTTCGCCCTGTTCACGGTGAAAATCCGGGTCTGCCCCTTCGTAACGGCTGGCATATTTATAGCGGTCAAGATGGGTTTTAAACGGCCCGTCATTTTGTGCGATCAAGACCAGCATATCATCAAGGTTGCCGCTTGCCGGGCTTAGCCATTCATGCGAGTCCTTTTCGGCCAGCGCCCAAACCATGATTTCCAGGCTTTCGTCGATTACGGTGCCATCGGGCAGAACCAGTACGGGAACCGTGCCTTTGGGGGAGGCCTTTAGCATCGTTTCCGGTTTGTCTCGCAGGACAACTTCGCGCAATTCAACATCAATACCAGCCGCCATCAGGCCCATGCGGGCCCGCATGGCATAGGGACAGCGGCGAAAGCTGTATAAAACCGGATATGGGGCCGGGGACGCGGATGTATCCTCGGCGAAAGAAGGGGATTTTGTTTGCTGGGTCATGTTATCGACTTAACCATAAGGGGCGTTCTTTGCAACCAACTTTGCCGCAGACGGGTATCGCACGGGAAACAAAGCCGTTATAGTTAATCTGTTCTGACAGTCCTGATGCGGGCCAGGAATTTGGTTTTGCCGGGAACAGGGCAAAAAATTGATCGTTTTACAATCGACGGGCTTGATTTACCGGCCCGGTTTGTGAAAGGAAAAGCACGGGATTTTTCGTTTTGCGCCATATGGGCAGGGAAACGGCTTTTTGCTGTGCCGCCCGCGCGCGTTGACGACAACAGTTGAAACAAGGAAGCAGAGTATGACACCGTCCGAGATTGCACGGGTAACGAACTATTTGCGTCGCACTTTTGATAATAACCGTATTGCCATTGACCCGCCGCGCGCCAAGGGGCAGCCGGTTGAAATGCGGGTTGGCGACGAATTTCTCGGCGTTCTGCACCGTGACGAAGACGAAGGTGAAGTCAGCTACTCGCTGCAAATCATGATCCTTGAAGAAGACCTGCCGCCGCTTGTTTAAGTGTGCAAACGCTTTTGCCTTTTATAAAGGCCCAAACCAAAACGCCCTGCCATGATGCAGGGCGTTTTGCGTTTGGGGTGGTTTTGGAACAATCATATCTATGTATTGCATCTTTCAATCCCAAAGGGCCGCCCGGTTGTCAGGCGGCCCTTGGTATGTTTTTCGGGTGTAAAGTTTTAAGCTTCCGAAGGATCAGTCTGCCTGGGTTTCAACCATCTGTTTGTTGAAATACAGGGCGACAAGGGTGCAGATTGCGCCCGAGAGCAAATAGGCACCCACCATGATCAGGCCAAATTCCTCGCACAGAAACAGCGCGACCAGAGGGGCGAAGCCCGCACCGATCAACCAGGCAAGGTCGGATGTAATGGCCGAACCGGTATAGCGATATTGCTGGCGGAAGTTTGACGCCAGTGCGCCGGCTGCCTGTCCAAAGGACAGGCCCAGAATGGCAAAACCGCCCAGAACTATAATGTCTTCGCCAATGGCCCCTGCCTGATACAGGAAGGGAGCAACGAAGCTGCCTGCGCCAATGATGACGGCGGAAATGCCCAGAAGTTTACGTCGGCCGATGCGATCAGCAATGATGCCGGATGCCGCGATGGTGCCCATGCTGATGACGGCACCAACAAGCTGGATCAGCAAAAACCGGCCAACCGAATGGTCCGTATAAAGGTTGACCCAGCTTAACGGGAAGACTGTGACGAGATGAAACAGTGCATAACTGGCAAGTGGCAGGAATGCCCCAAGCAGAATCGTACGACTATGAACCTTAAAGGTATCGGAAATCCGAACGGCCTGAAGTTCATTTTTATCGAGAAGGGAGCCAAATTCGGTGGTGGCAACCAGGCGCAGGCGGGCAAACAGCGCAACCACATTGATGGCGAAGGCGACAAAGAACGCATAGCGCCAGCCCCAGTCGATAAAATCGGCGTCGCTAAGGGTGAGCAAGGAAAATGCGAACAGGCCCGCCGCCAGAATGAAGCCAACAGGCGCGCCCAGTTGCGGCATCATTGCATACCAGCCTTTGCGGTTTTCCGGTGCATTGAGCGCAAGCAGGGATGCCAGTCCATCCCAGGCCCCGCCAAGGGCCAAACCCTGGCAAAAACGGAACGTGCACAGCAGATAAATACCCAGTGCCCCCGCACTGGCATAGCTGGGGATAAAGGCGATGGCGACGGTTGATCCGCCCAGAAGGAACATGGCAACCGTAAGTTTTGCTCCCCGGCCATGTTTGCGGTCAATCGCCATAAACAAAAGAGACCCGGCCGGGCGGGCGATGAAGGCAAGGGAAAAAATGGCGAAGGAATAAAGGGTCGCTGTTACCGGATCAAAAGAGGGGAATAGAAGGCGGGGAAATACAATTACTGCTGCAATGCAATATGTGAAAAAGTCGAAAAACTCCGACGTACGACCAATAATGACGCCCAGTGCGATCTTGCCCGGGTCGACCTGTTTGCGTGTAGAGAGTTGCCTGACGTCCCGTTCAAGCTGTGACGAGGAGGCCGCTGCATAAGACTGACTGGGATAACTCATATACCCCTCCCTAGTTGTTTTATGACCTTTATGGTTGAGTCAAAGCCAGATTTGGAATTGGTCTTAAAACAACTATGAGCCTGTAAATCATTGCTGTCAAATCGCCTCTTGATTGGGATTGTGACTTATGTCGCAGGGGCATGGCAAATGTGGCGGAAAAGCTGGGGTGCCGGGGTTGACAAAATTGCGTGCCGGATGTAGCAATCCGGGCACTGGTTTGAATTTTTCAAGCTATATTTTCGTCAAATGTGGCAGCCTGGTGTTGCCGCATTTTTGAAACTGAATCCGGGAACGACAGGCAATAGACGTGATTGGGGCTTTCGGGGCGCAATGCGAATATTGCTGTTTTGTTTGTAAATGGTCTCGTCCTGAGACTGGTCAAAAGATCAAGCGTATGTCATTAAAACTTTCACGCGGCCTGCTCATTGCTCCTCTGATGCTTCTCCTGACTGGATGCAATCTGGTTGTGATGCAGCCTTCGGGTGACGTTGCAATGCAGCAACGCGACCTGATCCTTATCTCCACTGTTCTGATGTTGCTGATCATCATTCCGGTGATGGTGCTGATTGTATTTTTCGCATGGAAATACCGTCAGTCGAACAAAGACGCCGAGTATGATCCTGAGTGGCATCACTCGACCAAGCTGGAAGTTATCATCTGGTCAGCTCCGTTGCTGATCATTATCGCATTAGGGGCGCTGACGTGGGTAAGCACGCATAGGCTTGATCCGTATCGTCCGCTTGACCGTATTGATGCACAGCGCCCGATCGCGGCTGATGTAAAGCCCTTGACGGTTGAAGTTGTGTCACTGAACTGGAAATGGCTGTTCATTTATCCGGAACAGGGCATTGCGACGGTTAACGAACTTGCAGCACCTGTTGATGTTCCGATCAATTTCAAGATCACCTCGGACTCGATCATGAACTCGTTTTACATTCCTGCACTGGCAGGCCAGATTTATTCGATGGCCGGAATGGAAACCAAGCTTCATGCCGTGATCAACAAGGAAGGTGTCTATAAGGGCTTTTCCGCCAACTATAGTGGCGATGGCTTTTCGGACATGCACTTCAAGTTTCATGGTCTGAGCCAGGCTGATTTTGATCAGTGGGTTACCAAAGTGAAAGCGGATGGTGCTACCGGACTTGGTCGCAGCGAATATCTTGACCTGGTCAAGCCGAGCACGGCCGTCCCGGTTGAATATTATAACAGTGTTGATCCGGAACTTTATCACGCCATTTTGAACCGTTGTGTCGAAGCGGGCAAAATGTGCATGGATGAAATGATGATGATGGATCACATGCGCGACAAACAAGGCGGGAAGTCCCATGACGAACACGCCGAGCTGTTTCCTTCCCTGGAAGGGTCGGAAGTCGGCATTTGTTCGGTAGAGGGTTATTCTCCGGTATCGGCATCCGACAAGGAAACGCCGGCTGCGAAGCTCTGATTGAAACGCGATCCCGATTTTATCGGACCTTGGTGGCTGTGTCTGACACAGCCACACTGAAAAGAAGAGTAAACCGATGTCTTCAAACACGGATCTGTTAAAGTTGATCTTTGGTCGGCTTTCCCTTGATTCAATTCCGTATCACGAGCCCATCCTGATTGTGACCTTTATTGGTGTTGCATTCGGTGGTCTCGTCGTTTTGGGTGGTATCACCTATTTCGGTAAATGGGGTTATCTGTGGCGCGAATGGGTCACGTCTGTCGATCATAAAAAGATCGGTGTGATGTATATGATCCTTGGTGTTGTCATGCTGCTGCGCGGCTTTGCCGATGCGCTGATGATGCGTGCCCAGCAGGCCATGGCGTTTGGTGGAAACGAGGGTTTTCTGCCGCCGCACCACTATGACCAGATCTTTACCGCGCATGGCGTGATCATGATCTTCTTTGTTGCCATGCCGTTCGTCACTGGTCTGATGAACTTTGTGGTGCCGCTGCAGATTGGCGCGCGCGACGTTTCATTCCCGTTTCTGAACAATTTCAGCTTCTGGATGACAACGGCCGGTGCCGCTTTGATCATGCTGTCGCTCTTTATCGGTGAGTTTGCCCGTACCGGCTGGTTGGCTTATCCGCCGGTTTCCGACATTATTCACAGTCCCGGCGTCGGTGTTGACTATTATATCTGGGGTTTGCAGATCGCCGGTCTGGGAACATTGTTATCAGGGGTTAACCTGATTGCGACGATTGTGAAAATGCGCGCCCCGGGCATGTCGATGATGAAAATGCCGGTCTTTTCCTGGACCGCGCTTTGCACCAACGTCCTGATCGTTGCCTCGTTCCCGGTTTTGACTGCTGTTCTGGCTCTTCTGACACTTGACCGTTATGTCGGCACCCATTTCTTTACCAATGATATGGGCGGCAACGTGATGATGTATGTGAACCTGATCTGGATCTGGGGGCATCCCGAGGTTTACATTCTGATCCTGCCCTGCTTTGGCATTTTCTCGGAAATTGTGTCGACCTTCTGTCGCAAACGGCTGTTCGGTTACAGCTCGATGGTCTATGCAACGGTTGTGATCACCATCCTGTCCTATCTGGTCTGGCTGCATCACTTCTTTACGATGGGGTCGGGTGCCAGCGTCAATGCCTTCTTTGGTATCACCACCATGATCATTTCCATCCCGACGGGTGCGAAAATGTTCAACTGGCTGTTTACCATGTATAAGGGGCGTATTCGCTTTGAAGTGCCGATGCTCTGGACGATCGGCTTTATGCTGACCTTTGTTATCGGTGGTATGACCGGCGTTCTGCTTGCTGTTCCGCCCGCTGACTTTGTGCTGCATAACAGCCTGTTCCTGATCGCACACTTCCATAACGTGATCATCGGTGGCGTTGTGTTTGGTGTCTTTGCCGGGATCAATTTCTGGTTCCCCAAAGCGTTCGGCTTCAAGCTTGATCCGTTCTGGGGCAAGATGTCCTTCTGGTTCTGGTTTATCGGCTTCTATTTCGCCTTCATGCCGCTTTATGTGCTTGGCCTGATGGGCGTTACCCGCCGCCTGAACCATTTCGATGATCCTTCGCTTCATATCTGGTTCATCATTGCCGCCTTCGGTGCTGTTCTGATCGCTGTTGGTATCGGTTCCTTCCTGATGCAGCTTTTTGTCAGCATCAAGAACCGTGAAAAGCTGCGCGATGTAACGGGCGATCCGTGGGATGCACGCACGCTGGAATGGTCGACCTCGTCGCCGCCGCCGGAATATAACTTTGCGCGCACGCCAATTGTTTATGACCACGATGCGTGGTGGGACATGAAGCAGCGCGGGTTTGTCCGTCCGACCGAAGGGTTCAAGTCCATTCACATGCCCAAGAGCACAGGTATGGGGGCGATCCTTGCTGGACTGTCCGTTGTCTTTGGCTTTGCGATGATCTGGTATATCTGGTGGCTGGCCATTGTCGCTTTTGTTGCGATGGTTGCTGTCGCCATCGGGCATTCGTTCAACTATGACCGCGACTTCTATATTCCGGAAGAGCAGGTCGTGAAGACCGAAGACGCACGAACCCGGCTTCTGGCAAAAAAGGCGTGAGAACTCGATAATGGCTACGCAATCTGCCGTGAATAATACGGAGACCCCGGTCTTCCTGGTTAAGGAAGAGCCGCACGCGCCAAGCAGCACCATGCTTGGATTCTGGATCTATCTGATGAGCGACTGCCTCATCTTTGCGGTCCTGTTTGCAACACATGGTGTTCTTGGCCGCAATTATGCAGGTGGGCCTGGTCCGCAGGATCTGTTCGATCTGCCGCTGGTTGCGATCAACACCTCGATGTTGCTGTTCTCGTCGATCACCTATGGCTTTGCCATGCTGGCGATGGAAAAGAACAAGCTACAGGGAACGCTGGTCTGGCTGGCAATTACCGGTCTGTTCGGTATCGCGTTCGTGGGCCTTGAGCTTTACGAATTTGCGCATCTGATTGCCGAAGGTGCCGGTCCGCAGCGCAGTGCTTTCCTGACCTCGTTCTTTACGCTGGTTGGAACCCACGGTTTGCACGTCACCTGCGGTATCATCTGGCTGATCACCTTGATGGTCCAGGTTGGCAAATACGGCCTGGGTGAAGCCAACAAGCGCCGCCTGATGTGCCTCAGCCTGTTCTGGCACTTCCTGGACGTGATCTGGATTGGTGTGTTTTCCTTTGTTTATCTGATGGGAGTTCTGGGATGACCTCGCACGCGAATGACCATTCCCACGGGCATGATCATGACCACGGTCATGGTGATGGCGCCGCCCACGGTTCCTTCAAGGGATATATGACCGGCTTTATCCTGTCGGTTATCCTAACAGCCATTCCGTTCTGGCTGGTGATGGCGGATGTGCTTTCAAGCAGCACCGCAACCGCCATTGCCGTGATGGGCCTTGCCGTGATTCAGATTGTGGTTCACATGATCTATTTTCTGCATATGAACACCAAATCGGAAGGCGGCTGGAACATGCTGGCGCTGATTTTTACCATCGTGATTGTTGCGATTGCGATTAGTGGTTCGCTGTGGGTTATGTTCCATCTTAACACCAACATGATGCCGCAGATGTCCGAAAGCATGATGAAATCCATGCCGTGATCGGCAGGATTTAATGATTGAAAGGCGCGGCGGGGGAACCTGGCGCGCCTTTTTTCTGTCTATGGTAGATTTTTGGTTCTTTCCTGAAAGCAAGTTTTCATGACGCAGCCTGTTTCTTTTGATGAAAGCACCACCGGCCAGCCAAGGTCAAAGGCAACCCGGATCATTCTCGCTATTATTGCGGCAATCCTGTTTTGTGGCTTTGTGGCCCTGGGGATTTGGCAGATCGAACGGCGTGCCTGGAAACTTGACCTGATTGAAAGGGTCACAACCCGTGTTGCGGCCCCGGTGCAGGCCGCCCCGCGCCAGGCGGATTGGGCACAGGTCAATCGCAAGGATGACGAATATCGCCATGTAACCGTGACGGGGACGTTTCTGAATGACAAGGAAACCCAGGTTTATACCTCGACCGATTATGGTGCGGGTTATTGGGTGATGACGCCGATGGTGCGGGCGGATTCCGGGGCCATCATCATGATCAACCGGGGCTTTGTGCCGAGCGACCATAAAGAGCCCGCCACCCGTGCCGAAGGGCAGCCACAAGGTGTTGTTACCATCAATGGCCTGCTGCGCATGGATGAGCCGGGCGGCACATTTTTGCGCGATAATGTCCCGGCGGATAACCGTTGGTATTCACGCGATGTCAAGGCAATGGCCGAACATGATGGCCTGGATGCCAACCAGGTCGCCCCTTATTTCATTGATGCGGACGCGCAGAAAAATCCCGGAGGACTGCCGATTGGCGGGCTAACGCAAATCCGTTTTAATAACAGTCATCTGGTTTATGCGATTACCTGGTTTTCATTGGCGCTTATGGTGGCGGCTGGGGCGTGGTATGCGCTGCGCAGCCCAAAAAAACACAAGCATCCCAATTGAATACCGGTTTAAAGTGCCGGGGTGCAGAAGGCACGTTGTTTTATATGTCAGGTATTGCCGATGCTTTTGTCTTTGTCCGATTCCCGTCAATTGATTGTTGACGTCCTTGTTCGTAATAACGTCTCGGCTGAAAATGCCGCATCGGTGGCAACGGCACTGATTGCTGCCGAGGCATCCGGGCAGGGCGGGCATGGTTTTCGCCGGGTCGAGGCCTATGCCACCCAGGCCCGTAGCGGCAAAGTGGACGGTCAGGTCACACCAACTTTTAGCCGCCCGGCGCCGGGCATTCTGGCAATTGATGCCGCACACGGCTATGCGTACCCGGCGATTGACATTGCCGTTGCCGAGTTGCCCGACATGGCCCGGTCGCAAGGCATTGCAATGGCAACCATTCGCCGTTCCCACCATGCAGGCGTTATGGGTCTGACGGTGGAGCGGTTTGCCCAGCAGGGATTGCTTGCCATCATGGCGGCAAATGCCCCTGCTGCGATGGCACCGTGGGGCGGGGTGCGGCCGATGTATGGTACCAATCCGCTGGCCTTTGCCGCACCGGTGCAAGGCAAGGCGCCAATTGTGGTGGATATGGCCCTGTCCAAGGTGGCGCGCGGCAAAATCATGGCCGCCCGCCAAAAAGGGGTGGATATTCCCGAAGGCTGGGCGCTGGATCGCGATGGCAACCCGACGACCAATGCCAATGCGGCAATGGACGGCACCATGATCCCGGCCGGCGATGCCAAGGGGGCGGCCTTGGCGTTGATGGTGGAAATTTTGGCCGCGGGGCTGAGCGCGGCTAATTTTTCGCATGAGGCAACGTCGCTTTTTGACGATAAGGGCGCACCGCCTGCGCTGGGTCATACAATTATTGCCATAGACCCGAAAAATACGGCGCCCGGGTTTGATCCGCTCGCGCGTATTTATCATTTGGCCGAAGAAATTGCCCTGGACCCGGGCGTGCGGCTGCCGGGACGGCGCGGGCAGGCGCTGCGCGACAAGGCTGCCAGCGAAGGGATCGAGGTAGAAGATGATCTGATTGCGCTGGTCAAAAGTCTTTAGTTGTTCGTGTTGACAGTGACGGATTTGAAATCCGGGATGTACAAGCGGGACAATCGGGTTTAATCGTATGAGGAAATAAACAGCACCATCAAATATTTAGGGCAGGTAGAGGTGGCTTTGTCGCAAACGGATATTGCTTCGCGCCTTGACTGGGTCGCGGTTGACTGGGGAACATCCAATCTTCGCCTGTGGGCGATGGATGCGAATGACGCTATTTTGGCGCGTGCCGAGTCGGACCTTGGCCTGAACAAAATTACCGATGGGGGTTTTGAAACGGTTCTGCGTGACCTGATTGCGGGCTGGTTGCCTGATCACCTGTCGCAGGATGATCGTATTTCCGTCATCATATGTGGTATGGCCGGTGCAAAACAGGGCTGGTGCGAGGCCCCTTATGCCACGGTTCCTGCACGCCCGGAAACACTGGCGGCAGGGGTGGTGAAACCGGTGCTAAGGCAGGTGGGGCTTGATGTGCATATCCTGCCCGGTTTGTGCCAGGTTGATGACCCCGATGTGATGCGCGGCGAGGAAACCCAGCTTGTCGGTTTTATGGCCGATCACCCCGATTTTGCCGGGTGGGTCTGCCTGCCTGGTACGCACAGTAAATGGGCCCGTATTGAGAATGGCAGCATTACCGGTTTTCGCACCTATATGAGCGGCGAGGTTTTTGCTTTGCTGTCGCAACAATCGATCCTGCGTCATTCCATGCCGGGTGCGGATGATGCGCAGGCATTTGAATCCGCCATTCGTCATGTTGCCGAAAAACAGGGTGATTTGTTGCATTGTCTGTTTGGCATTCGCGCAAGCGGGCTGGTCGCCCCGAATACGGACACGGCTGGTGCCGGAGCGGCCACGTTGTCGGGCTATGTGATTGGCAGTGAAATTGCCGATATTGTTGCCCGGCTGGACCACAGCGAGAGCATTGCCCTGATCGGGGATGGCAAACTTTCCGCCCGTTACAACCAGGCCTTGCGGGTTCATGGTTTTGATGCTGAAATTATCGATGCCGAAGCGGCGACCCTGGGCGGGTTGCGGCGGGCCCATACCGTTTTGACCAACTTATAAATCGGCCCACTAGGAAACGTTGAGACCGGAAAGGATCATGTGATGTCACATCGTAATCTGATTGCCATTCTGCGGGGCATACACTCTTCCGAGGCAGCTGATATTGCCCGGGCATTGGTGGATGCCGGCATTACCCGGATGGAAATACCGCTGAATTCGCCCGATCCGTTCGAGGCGATACCCGTGATGAAAAAAGCGGTTGGGGACAATGCCAAAGTTGGCGCGGGAACGGTATTGACGGTCGAGGATGTTGACCGCCTTAAAGGTATTGATGCCGAATTTGTCGTATCGCCCAATTGCGATATCGAGGTGATTGCGCATACCAAAAAATGCGGCATGGGTTCGTGGCCCGGCGTGATGACGCCAACCGAGTGTTTTGCCGCGATCAAGGCCGGGGCGGACGGGTTAAAGATTTTTCCGGCTAGCCAGGTTGGCGCACAAGGTATTGCCGCGATGCGCGCTGTTTTGCCAAAATCACTACCGGTTTTTGCCGTTGGCGGTGTGGAGCCGATTGATTTTGAAAGCTTTGCCAAGGCAGGATGTAACGGTTTTGGCCTGGGATCGGGCATTTACAAACCGGGCATGAGTGCCGATGAAGTGGGCCGCCGGGCGATGGATTATGTTTATACCTATGATGCGGTTTATCGCGGTTGCCATTGATCTTTGACGCTGGAATGTCCGGCAGGCTATCTTTGCGCCATCGATAAACCGACCATTCATGGGAGGATCCATTGGATCTGGGAATTAAGGGCCGCAAGGCCATTGTTTGTGCGTCGTCCAAGGGCCTTGGACGGGGTTGTGCCATTAAATTGGCCGAAGCCGGTGTTGATTTGACGTTAAATGCCCGCAGCGAAGGCCCGCTGGAAGAAACGGCACACTATATTCGTGATACATTTGGCGTGAATGTGCAGACTGTTGCCACCGATATCACCACCGAAGAAGGCCGCAATAAGGTTCTGGCAGCCTGCCCGGAACCCGATATTCTGGTCAATAATGCCGGTGGCCCGCCGCCCGGTGTGTGGTCCGATTGGGGGCAGGATGAATGGCAGGCCGCCATTCAGTCCAATATGCTAACCCCGATTTTGCTGACCACGACGGTTCTGCCGGGCATGATTGCGCGCAAATGGGGCCGGATTGTTAATATCACGTCGGGTTCGGTCAAATCGCCGATCCCGCAGCTTGGCCTGTCCAACGCGGCCCGCGCCGGTTTGACCGGGTTTGTCGCGGGTACCGCGCGCCAGGTGGCAAAGGAGG
Organism: Thalassospira sp. TSL5-1; assembly: GCF_001907695.1. NCBI lineage: Bacteria > Pseudomonadati > Pseudomonadota > Alphaproteobacteria > Rhodospirillales > Thalassospiraceae > Thalassospira > Thalassospira sp. TSL5-1. The sequence continues at coordinate 329,250 of NZ_KV880639.1, read as the reverse complement.
GTGTTGTGATTAACAACCTGTTGCCCGGCCAGCATGATACGGACCGCATTAATGCCCTGATGGGCAATCGCGCCAAGGCGGAAAACATTTCGATGGATGAAGCCCGCGACCGTGCTCAGGCGTCGCTGCCGACCGGTAAATTTGGCGATCCGCTTAATTTCGGGGCGACCTGTGCCTTTATGTGCAGCGAATATGCCAGCTTCATGATTGGACAGAACCTGCTGCTTGATGGTGGCGCATTTAATTCGACAATGGGCTGAGGGCCGCTATGGCCAGCTGGACCTTTGTGTATGTGTTGCGGGAAACCGGCAGTGCCAGCCCGCGCACCTATGTTGGCTGGTCCACCGATGTTGAGGCCCGCCTTGCCGCCCATAACAGCGGCAAGGGGGCCAAATCCACCCGGGGGCGCCATTGGGAAGTGGTGTATATGGAACGTTTCCGCACCTTTGGGCAGGCCATGAGTCGCGAATGGCATTTAAAGCGCGATCGCAAATTGCGCAAACAGCTGGTGGCGTGCTTCCCATCGTAAAATCGGGCTTGATGTGGGGCCGCGTTTGCGGCTAAGTCAGGCGATAAAATCAACCTGTTTTTTGCCAAGGACACAGCAATGCCGGTACAAAAAGCCAACCCCAAGAAACTGAATGCCCTGCAAACCCGCACCCTGGCATTGGCCCAAATTTTGGCCAAAGACCCGAATTCCGGCAGCATTGATGCGCAAAGCGGCGATGCCACCATTCATCGCCTGCCGCACGGGCATGGTGACCATGTGCATGTTGGTGCATTTGTGGTGTCGGCCCGCGATGCCAGCGGTTTTAATAATCCTGCTGTTTGGGTGGCATTGGCCCGTAAGGGCCTGGCGCGCGAAGGTTATCCTGCATCCATCGTCTTGACGGCAGAAGGCCTTGAATACGATACCGGCCTTGCCGAACATTTTGTGGAAGAATCGGATCATTGATTAACGGATCCAATGTTTGGTGCCGTTTCCTGTTGTGACCCAACAGGGAGGGATAACGGCATAAAGCCCCCAACCCCCGATTGCCTGTTACAGGGCAGTCGGGGGTTTTTTTTTGGATCCTGTGGTCAGGCAGATACATGTTCCGGGGCGATCAGTGGCACGATCACGCGAAAGGTTGTGCCTTCGCCCGGTGTGCTGGTGGCGCTAATTGTGCCGCCCAGCAGCGAATTGACCGCATTGGCGGTAATTGACAGGCCAAGGCCGGTGCCACCACTTCCCATGCGTGTGGTAAAGAAGGGGTCGAAGATACGGTCAACAACGTCTTCTGTCATGCCACGGCCATTGTCGCGTACCTCCAGCAGAACGGCGTCTTTCCTGTCGGGGGCTGCTGCGAGATGCACTGAAATGATCCCTTGCTGATTGGAATCAAAGGCATGAATAAGGGCATTGTCGATTAGGTTTGTGATGATTTGGCCGATTTCGCCGGGAAAACTGTCGAGTGTAAAATCGGTATCGATGTGTTTTTCGATGGTGATGGGGCGATTTTTAAGCGACGGCGTCAGGGTCAGGACAATTTCATGAATGACATCGGCCAGCGAGAATTTGCGCCGTAATGATGATGTGCGATCCACCGCAACCTGTTTGAAGCTACTAACCAGATCACTGGCACGGATGATGTTGCGTTCGATCATCGTCGTCAGATTTTGACTCTGGGCCAGGTAATCGTGCAAGTCGGATTTGCGAATGCCCTGTTCCAACTGGCGGGAAAATTCGGTGTTTTGGTCTGAAAGAGTGCTAACCGCCATGCGCCCATTGCCAAGCGGGGTGTTCAGTTCGTGCGCGATGCCCGCCACAAGACGGCCAAGGGCGGCCATTTTTTCGGCCTGAACCAGTTCGTCCTGGGTCAGGCTTAGGGCCTCAAGGGTCGTGGAAAGTTCGGCATTGCTCCGTTCAAGCTCGGCGGTGCGTTCACGAACACGCTTTTCAAGGCCGTCATTCAGGCGGCCCAGTTCCTGCTGGCGAATGCGCACAGCAGTTGCCAGGCGGTCAAGATCGGCAAGCAGACGGTTGAATTCCTGCACGGCACCTTTTTTACGGGCGGGCAACCGCGTGCCACGCGCGGTACGCGACGCATGCTCAACCAGGCCATTTAGCGGTGAAACCATGGTGCGCGCCCAAAATGGCACAATAAGCAACCCGATCAAAAGCGACCCGCCAAAACAGAAAAGCACAATATCGATCAGGCTGATGACTTCGGGGTTATCCAGGCCGGTTGTCACCCGTGCCGTAAAATGCCAGCCCAGCGTTTGAGAGTATTTTGAGACAATATCGTAATCGATATCATCAATTGTAATTTGTTGGAGATCCGAACTGTCGCGGTCATTTTGAATCAGGCTGGTGATTTTGGGCAAAAAGATTTGGCTAATGTCATTGGCTTCACTGTCGGCAATGATTTCGCCATTGCTGTCGACAATCGTGAAGATGATTTCGTTGTTGCCGACAAAGCTTTGGTCAAGCAGGATTTGCCGCCGAATTGAAAGCTCGCCAATGATGATATCACCGGTTTCGGGAAGGCGCATTGCAACGGCTTCGGTTGTGTGACCGCTGACAACAGAGAGGTAACGGTCGCTCCAGACTGCATTGTCGGATGATGCAGCTGCGCGGAACAGGCTATTTTGTGACATATCCATGCCAACCAGTTCCTGCCAGCGTTGCGCACTGGCGTTGCGGATATAGGTGATCGTCAGTTTACCGTTTGGTCGCACCAGATAAATTGCATTGAAACGGCTTTTTTCCGGATCAATAACAGCATGATGTATGTCGTTTTCCGGCACATGTGCCAACATGTTGCCGACGATATAAAGGTCAGATTCCAGAAACGTCAGAATGGTTTCGCTGCGCTCGGTAAGGTTGGAAACGCCCTGGATAAGGGCCGCATCGTGTGCATTGCGAATTTGCGGAATTTTGACCAGCAAAATCAGGCTGCCGACGACAATGAAGGTGAACAATGATGTCGAAAACAGCAACAGAATCAGCCAGGTGCGAAACCGGTAGGGTTTAATGATTTTCATTGCAGCACAAACTGGCCATCGCGGATAATAAGGTAATAGCTTTGCCGACCGGAATCGCCATAGCTGTTAAAACGAAGCGGTTGTTGCAGTCCCTTGACCGGCGGAAGCTGCAACAGGGCGTTTTTCAGCGGGATTTTGGCCTGATGCTGTAATTTCAGCCCGGCGACAAGCAGAGTGGCGGCATCGTGCGTCGCAACACTGGTATAGCCCGGCATGGCATTGAACCGGGATTTGTACGCGCTGACAAAACGCTGAAAATGTGGGTCCGTGCTGTGCCGGTCATAGGTTTGCAGTACTTCCAGCCCTTCTACGGCAGACCCGCCCATGACAATCAGTTCTTCCGAAGCGGCCCATTCGGCCGCGGCAATGGGGCGTGTCTCCCCACGTTTGCGAAGCTGAAGCGATAATTGCGCGCTGTCAAACCCGTTGGCAACCAAAAGAAACGCATCGGCATTTGTTGCAATCAGCTGTTCGGCCGGTTGCGAAAACCCGGTTTCTTTTTCATGGTTAAAGGCAATGCGGGCAATGACTTCACCGCCAAGGGCGGTAAAGGCGCGCTCGAATTCTGCTGCCCAGCTTTCGGTAAAGACGGCGTTGGCATGGTCAAGTGCCAGAGAGACTTTTTTGCGCCCCAGTTCGGCCTGTTTGCGGGCATAGATACTGGCATTTTCGCTGGTGGTGGAATTGATGCGGAAAAGATGATCATCCCGGTTGGCCAGTTCCAGTGCCGAAACGGTTGGTGAAATGGTGACGATCTGGTGTTTATCGATACCGGGCAGCATGGCCGACCCGACCGAACTTATCATCGGCCCGATGATGGCTGCGACTTCCAGCTTGTGGAATTCCTCGATCAGGTCTTTGGCAAGGTCGGTGTTTTTTTGGTCATCCCGAATGATCAGTTCCAGGGAACGTCCGTTAATACCGCCATTTTTGTTGGTTTCGTCAACCACCATCATCAGGGCGTTGCGCGCCGCAAGGCCGGTGTCGGCTCCTGCGCCGGTTAACCCGGCAACAAAGCCAATTTTAACCGGCGGCGGGGCCTCACAACCTGCCAGGGCAAACAAGGCAGGAAAAGCCAGCGATGCAAGACGAAACAGCGTTGTCATTTGGCGTTTGTTACCCCTAAGCTGACTTGAAATTTTCAAGCCAGACCAACATCTCGTTTTCCGGCATGGGATGGCCGTACAAATATCCCTGGGCGATATCGCAGGACATATCGCGCAACTTGCGGGCCTGTTTATCGGTTTCGATGCCTTCGGCCACAATTTTAAGTCCCAGGCGATGCCCCAAGGGAATGATCAGTTCGGCGATGCGGCTGTCATTTTCGGCGTCACTATCGAGCCCGGTGACAAAACAGCGGTCAATTTTCAGTTTGTCGACGGGAAGGCGGTCCAGATAGGACAATGACGAAAAACCGGTGCCAAAATCGTCAATGGCAATCGAGAACCCCAAATCGCGAATACGTGTCAGCAATATTTCAAGATCATCAATGCCAATGTCACAGGCGCTTTCGGTGATTTCGAGTTCAACAAAACGCGGCGAAATACCGGCATGCGCAACCAGGCGTTCCAGCCCGTCAATGAATGTATCGGCCAGCAATTGCACCTTTGAAACATTGATCGAGACGCGCATGTCGGAAAAGCCTGCCGCATGTATTTTACCAAGCATGTGCAGGGATTCGCGTAAAACCCAGTCGCCAATCGGGCGGATCAGTCCGGAATATTCGGCCAGCGGGATAAAGTCGCACGGTGGGACAAAGGTGCCATCAGTACGGCGCCATCGCACCAGGGCCTCCATGCCGCAGGGGCGGCCGGTTGTGAAATCAATCAGAGGCTGAAAATGGCATTCAAACTGGTTGCGTTCCAGGGCCATTTGCAGGTCATTAAGGCGCTGGGCGCGGTCGCGGGTGATGGCGGCCTGTTGAGGGTCATATTTTGTGACCTGACCGAACCCGGCTGACTTTGCCCGTTTGAGCGCGATATAGGCCTGCTTCATGAAATCCAGTGCCGTTTGCCCATCGGCAAACAGGTCGGTTGATCCGGCAGCGATGCGCATGGGCAGTTCAAAATGATCAATTTTGAACGGGGCCTTGAAAATGGCGGTCATTGATATTTGTGATAGTTCTTCGCTGCGTCCGACAACGGCAAACAGGTCGGCGGCAATCCGGCCGACTATGCAGTCAGACAGAACACTGGAAAGTCGGTCGCCAACGGCGCACAAGAGCCGGTCACCATAGGCATGTCCCAGCACATCATTGATTTCGGCAAACAATTGCAGGTCCACCAGCATCAGGGAGTGAGGCTGCGGATCGGGATTTTTAAGAAAGGCCGTCATCGTTTCCAGAATGGCCGTGCGATTGGCAAGTCCGGTGAGTTCATCGACATAGGCGCGACGTTTGAGTTTTTCGACAAGCTGGATGTTTTCGGCACACAGGGCCAGGTTGCTGCAAAATATTTCAAGCAGATGCTGGTCAAGCTCGCTAACCGGGTGGGGGGCACCGATATAGACTGTAAGGGCATATCCCTCGCGGACATAAAGATAGAGAACAACACAGTCAGGCAGCAGAATGGTTTCTTTGCGCAACATACATGTGCGCAGGGCTTCCCGGATGTCACTGGCACGCAGTTCCTCAAGATCAAGGCCGATCAGTTCGCTATAGCGCCCCGCGGCAGCAATGATCTGAATATGACCGGCTGGAACCGGCTGATGGCTGTCGATCAGGTCTAGATGTTCATGTTCTCCAATTGCGCAAACCAATCCTTCGGGATGAACATCAATCAGGCTTGAAAGTTGGGTAATGACCCCTTCGGCAAAGTTGCGCAAACCCCGACGGGACAGAAATTCGTTGCTTGAAGAAATGATCTTTTCAAGTCCCACCCGGCTCGCGTCGAGCTTTTGCATCCGCTCGTAAGAACGCAGGGCGGTGGTGATGGTGGTAAACAGCTTGTTGCGGGTCAGCTCGGTTTTGGTTTTGTAATCGTCGATGTCGTATTTGGTAATGGCATCCATTTCCGGTGCCTGGCCGGGCTGCCCCGTGCGCAGGATAATGCGGACATTGCGCATACCAAGTGCTTCGCGAATATGCCCAACCAGGTTAAGGCCGGCATCGCTGGTTTCCATCACCACATCCAGTAAAATGACGGCAATGTCCGTTTCCCGCGTCAGAAGATCGGCGGCCTCTTTGGCGCTGTAGGCATGAAGCAATTCTGCCGGGCGCCCCAGAAAAGCGAGACCATCGAGCGCCATTTGCGTGATTTCGTGAACATCGGGGTCGTCATCGACGACCAGAATGCGCCATGCCGAGGCAATGCCATGCGCCATTTGGGGCTGCGATGGCGCTGGCGTGGTTTCGTCATCTTCGAGAAAAACAAATTCGTCGTTAGTCAAGGCGGGACGCCCTTCTGCTCGATACCTGTTATAGGAGGTAATTAATCTTCATAAGAATAATTTACTATACCAATGTATTAGGTGTCGAGAGTGTATTCCGTCAAGACCCATCAAAAGGATTTAGGTGAAAGGCTGATAGGAGGGCACAACCGTGATCTTGGATCAGGAGAAATCGCGCCGTGCTTGCAGGACGCGGCCAAAGGTTGTGATTAGGCACAGGACCCCGAAAATGGCGGCGATGGGCTGGAAATAGTGCGGGAAGAAACAAAAGGCCAGCAGGACGGCAATGGTTTCGCTGCCTTCGGTAATGCCGGTCAGGTAATAGAAGCTTTTTTTACCCTGTTTTTCATGATTGTCCCCGCGTTTGGCAGCGATAATGGCATAGGCGAGAAAACTGCTGCCCGTCCCGACAAAGCAGAAAATCAGGAACGCGGCCATTAACGCATCCTGCGGGCGTCCAATGGCAAAGGCCAGCACCATGCCTGAATAAAACAGAAAATCGGCAACGATATCGTAATAGCCGCCAATATCGCTTTCCTGTGTTTTGGCATTGGGGTGGCGACTGCGCGGGGCGGCATGGCGGGCAATGGCCCCGTCCATACCGTCGGCCAGGCGGCTGAGGATGATCAGGGTGGCAGCCACGTAATAAAGGTTGATTGCCAGGGCAAAGGCGGCCATCAAGCCCAAAAGAAACCCCAGTGCTGTGACCATGTTTGGTGTAATACCGCTGCCCGAAAGCCGCCGTGCCATTGCGTTCAAAGGTGGATCAATCAGCGGGCGCAGGCGAGCATCAAACATTCGGGGCTCCGGGATTAAGGCGTTGGTTTGTTATAACGTGACTTCTGCCAAATTCATAATCATCAGACGATCAGCGCACGAGCCCGGTTGCTGAAGGGCATGTTACCCCCCAATAAAAACGCCGCCAGGCAGCGGCGGCGTTTTATCCTGTTGGACAATTTGATTATTGCACCGGCCTTATGATGCGGCCAATTCCGTGCGCAGGGTTTGCAGGCTTTTGATTTGTTTGCCATTGGCATCGAAGTTTTTTGGGGCAAGCCAGGCTTCAAATGCGGCACGGACCAGCGGCCATTCCTGATCGAGGATGGAAAACCATGCCGAATCACGATTGCGGCCCTTATAAACCATGTGCTGGCGGAAGGTGCCTTCATAAACAAAGCCATACCGCGTTGCGGCGGCGCGCGACGGGGCGTTCTGATCGTCGCATTTCCATTCATAGCGGCGATAGCCCAACTCGTCGAAGGCCCGTTTCATCATCAGATACATGGCTTCGGTGCCGGCAATGGTTTGCGACAGGGCCGGGGTATAGTTGATATGGCCAACTTCAATTGTACCATGTGTGGTATCGGGCCGCAGAAATGCCGCAATGCCTACTGCTTTGCCGCTGGCAAGGTCGATAATGGCATGCAGCATCGGGTCCGGTCCGCGCATGCTTTCAAGCCAGGTTTGATAGGTACCAACATCCTCGAACGCCTCGTAAGGAAGATAGGTGAAGCGTTCGCCCGTCGCGGCCACCCGGTTGCCCTCGAACAGGTCGTTGGCATGCTTGGCGGGGTCAATCGGTTCAACCCGGCAGTGGGTGCCCGTCATGGCTGTAGTAGGTGGCAGGGTGCTGGGTTTCCAGTTTTCGACAGGGTGGCCAATGGGTTGGCCGAACTGGTTGTATCGGGGCGCGGTGGTCATGGTCTTTATCCTCAATGATACGCAGTTCGGCCAATGTGAGGTACAGTCGGTTCTAGACGAAGGACCAGTTTGCTAAATTTTATGGGGCCAATTGGCGTCGTGAAGAATGACGGTAATGCTTCGCTTCGCAAATGACCCCATCACATTCAGGCCTGTGTGACCTCGATTTCGCGCGCCGACCAGTTCCCTGGCCAGACTTCGGCATCGCCCGCGCGCAACTGGCGGATTTTGCCAACCGGGACATCACGGGCCAGCAAGACGGGACCATCGCCACCATCCCCACCATCGGGTGCGATCATGGCGAATATGCCGTTATGGCCCAAATCGGGTTCGCACGGAATATAAACGGCACAGCCGCTGTAATTGGTGGGGTTTTGCGTGGTGTTAATGGCTGCGCCGGTGGTGCCACAGGCGGCAATGGTGCACATCAATTCCACGGCACGCGCCTTGGCACAGCCAAACACCCGATGATAGCCCGAGGGTTTGGCTGTCATGGATGGCACCAGCACCAGATCGATATTTTGCCGGGCCAGCAGGCAGGACAGGGCGGGCATTTCAATGTCGAGGCAGATCAAAATGGCAATGCGCAAACCGCACCAGTCGATGACGGACAATTTCTTACCTGGTGTCAGGTTCCAGTTATCGGGTTCCTGTTCGCCCGGGGTGAGGCTGAGTTTATCCTGGGCAATCATTTTGCCATCGGGCAGAAAGGCAAGGGCCCGGTTGGTTTGACCGCGGCGCGGATCATCACCGATATGCCAGGGCATGGAACCCGCAACCAGCATCATGTTATGGCGAATGGCAAGGTTGGTTGCGCCATCGATGACGGTTGGGGCCAAGTCGGCCATCCAGGCGATTTCCTCGTCCGGTTGCAGGCCGTGGGGCTTAAAGGCCAGCCATTGTTCACTGGCATATTCCGGCATGACAAAAATATCGGCCCCTTCAGCACGGGCCTGTTTCATTTTCTGGTCAATATGAGCGATCCAGTCAGCGATGCCGGAAATGGCAACACCCAGATTGGTGGCCCACAGGGCGATATTGACGGTATCTGTCAGGTCTTGGGTCATGGTGACGCCCCCAAATATATATGCGGGGTAAAAAGGCAGCCGGAAACCTGAGCTCACTGTCAGATACCGGCTGCCGGTGATGGTTTAGTCTCTGTCAGCCACGTTTGTGGCGCAAAAACGCAGGTTTATCAGCTTTTCAGCTTGGTCCAGACGCGGTTGCGCAAATCGCGGGCCTTTGTTGAACAGTTTTTGCCAGCAACCAGCCGGTCGGCATATTTCTCGGGCATGTTCACGGCCGGATCATTCTTGAGGGCTTCATCAAGATAGGCATCCGATCCCTTAATGCCATTCATATAACCGGTATAGTTGGATGCGGCGGCGGCATTCTCGGGCAACATCATCCAGTTGATAAAGGTTTTGGCATTGTCAAAGTGTGGGGCCCCTTTGGGGATGATGAAGTGATCGGACCAGAAGCTCAGCCCTTCCCTGGGATAGACAAAAACGGCACTGGGCAGGCTTTCTTTGGTGCGGTGCGATGCGCCATTCCACTGCATGTGCATGGCAACTTCCTTGGCGGCCATCCGGTCAATCGTCCCTTCGGAGCTATAAACCGCGACATAGGGTTTCTGCTTTTGCAAAATGTCGAGGATTTGTTGTGCTTCTTTCGGGTCTTCGGTGCATTTATCCACCCCGGCATAATAGGCCGCAGCGGCATACATTTCGACTTCGTCATTCAAAGCACCGATTTTGCCCTGGAATTCGGGGCGTGGTTCAAAAAACTCTTTCCAGCTATCATCCAGCTTTTCTTTGGCGATATCGGAATCATAGGTAAAGCCGGTTGTACCCCACAAATACGTAGCCGAATATTTGCGCTCCGGGTCGTATTTCATGGTGTCGTGCGGCTTGGCGACATCTTTGAAATTTTCAAGGCTTTTGGCATCAAATTCGGTTGCCAGCTTTTCCTTGATCATGACATCGACCATGTAATCGGATGCGACAACAATGTCGTAACCCGATGCCCCGGCCTGGAGCTTCGCCAGCATGGTTTCGTTGGAATCATAAACATCCAGCGTCACCTTGATACCGGTTTCCTTTTCAAATTTTTCAAAAAGTTCCGGCGGGAAGTAGTTGGACCAGTTGTAGAAAAACAGCTCGCCGTCGGCTTTGGCAGCCCCGGCTCCAAGGCTTAAAAGGGCAAAGGCGGATGCGCCCAGAAGGATAGAACGTAGTTTCATTTTAAAACTCCCTGATCGGACGGTCTGATTTATGCTCTGGCGTGCGGCCCCGTCCCCCAAACCGCACGCGTTTTACGTCGAATAATATGACAGGGCCGATTGTTAATACCGGATCCGGTCAATTAAAAACGAGATGCTGACAAAAATGATCGATATGATCAGCATTAGGGCGGAAATGGCATTGACCTCGGGCGTAATGCCAATGCGGATCATGCCAAAGATATAGATTGGCAGGGTGGTGGACCCGGCCCCGCCGACGAAATAGGAAATCACGAAATCATCGAGCGAGATGATGAAGGACAGCATCGCACCGGAAAGAATGCCCGGCCATAATAGTGGAAAAGTCACGCGCTTAAACGCCTGCCATTCATTGGCATAAAGGTCGTTTGCTGCCTCGATCAAGGCAGGGTCCATACCGTCCAACCTTGCGCGGATGGGCAAATAGGCAAAGGGAATGCAAAATACCGTATGGGCGGCGATGATGCTGATTAACCCCAGTTTGACGCCAATCACGATGAAAAACAGCAAGGTGGCAATGGCGGTAACGATTTCGGGGACCAGCAGCGGCAATGTCAGCATGGCGGCAACGCCGGTTTCGCCGCGAAACCGACCGCGTGCCATGCCCATTGCGGCCAGGGTTGCTGCAAGGGTGGCGATGACAGTGGCCGACAGGCCAATGATAAGCGAATTTTTCGCTGCGCGCAGCATGTCGGAATTATCCAGCACCACGCTGTACCAGTGCGTGGAAAAGCCGGTCCAGATGGTGGCAAGCCGGTTTTCGTTAAAGGAAAGAACCAGCAGCACAATGATCGGCAAATACAGATAGGCGAAAAAGAAAATCGCCATTGGCGTAATGCCGTGAAACCGCCATAACGGGTTGGCGCGATCAACTTTCATGATGCGTCCTCCGGCATTTTTTTGAATTTAAGCGAATAGACCATCATCGCGATCAGCACCAATGCCAGCAGGACAAAGCCCAGTGCTGCGCCAAAGGGCCAATTGCGTGCTGCGCCAAACTGGCTGCCAATCAGATTGGCGATCATCATGAATTTGCCACCACCCAGAAGCTCTGGCGTGACATAGGCGCCCAGGCAGGGAATGAAAACCAGAATGGACCCGGCAATAATGCCCGGTGTTGCCAGCGGCAGAATGATGCGGGTCATGGCCTTGCGTTTGTTGGCCCCCAGGTCAAATGCTGCCTCGATCAAACGGTGATCCAGTTTTTCAAGGCTGGCATAAATTGGTAGCACCATGAAGGGCAGATAGGTGTAGGTCAGACCGATGGAGACGGCATAGGGCGTATAAAGAATATCCAGCCCGCCGGTATCCAGACCAACGGCATTCAGCAAATTGTCAATCAGTCCGCCATTGCGCAGCAGCAGCATCCAGGCATAGTTGCGTACCAGGATGTTGGTCCAGAACGGGATTGTGACCAGAAAGATGAACATGTTGCGCCGGCTTTGCGGCTGCATGGCAATATAAAAGGCGGTGGGAAAACCCAGGATCAGCGCCAGAACGGTGGTCAGGGCTGAAAGTTCGAAGGATCGCAGGAAGATTTGCAGATAGTCGGTATTGACGATCAGATTATCCATCAGATCGCGGTCAAAGATGAACGAAACATAGGCATCAAAGGACAGGCTGCCCCAATTTACCCCGCCATTTGTGCCGCGTTCGAGAATGGAAACATAGGCCATTTGCAAAAGCGGCAGGCCCATGAAAAAGCCGATATAGACCACTGCCGGGGCGATCAGCCAGAAACGTTTGTGTCGGGTGAAAAATTCCATCGGCCTAGTCCACCAATACACGGATGGCAGCGGCCGGAAGGGTAATATCGACATCATCCCCCCGCGCAAAGGACATGGTGGCCCCGTCGCGGTTTTGAACGCGCGTTAACAGGCGTGTCTGATCATCCAGACGGATGTGATAGGTGGTGTCGGTACCAAAATAAACCACATCGTCGATTTTGCCGCGCAGTGCTGTCTCGCTGCTGCCTTGTGGGGCCAGAATGATGCGTTCCGGGCGAATGGCAATGGTTGCGCTGGCTTGTTGAGCAGGGCGCGACGGGTTTTCTGCCACCCCGGCCAGGCTGATGGTTTGCCCGCCCGGCAGCGCAAGGACGGCATTGCCAGCATCCGCCCCGTTTTGGTGAATTTCACCTTGCAGGAAATTGCTATCGCCAATGAAATCGGCGACAAAGCGGTGGGTTGGGGTTTCGTAAATGTCGCGCGGGGTGCCGATTTGCAGGATCTTGCCCGATTTCATCACGGCAATGCGGTCTGACATTGCCAGGGCTTCTTCCTGATCGTGGGTGACGAAGATAAAGGTAATGCCGGTTTCGGTTTGCAGGCGTTTGAGTTCGATCTGCATTTCCTTGCGCAATTTCAGGTCAAGTGCCGAAAGCGGTTCATCCAGCAGCAAAACCTTGGGGGCCGGGGCGAGTGCACGGGCGAGCGCAATACGCTGCTGCTGCCCGCCGGAAAGCTGGCTGGGCTGGCGGTCGCCAAATTCAGCCAGGCGCACCAGTTCCAGCATTTCTTCGGCGCGGCAGTTGGCATCGCGCTTGGGTATGTTTTGCATTTCAAGGCCAAATGTCACGTTTTCGCGCACGGTTAAATGCGGAAACAGGGCATAGGACTGAAATACCGTGTTGATCGGGCGTTTAAATGGGGGCAGGTCGTTTAGGGCTTTGCCTTCTAGGGCAATTTCACCGCCACTTGCCTGCTCGAATCCGCCAATCAGGCGCAAAAGCGTGGTTTTGCCGCAGCCAGACGGCCCCAACATGGTGAAAAATTCGTTCTGGAATATATCAACCGATACATCATCAAGTGCCAGAACAGCGTTGGAGCCGCCCCCAAACCGCTTGCTGACCGCACGCGCGGAGATCACAACGTCTTTGTTTGACATAAAACTTCCCTGAATATTGTCAATTTCTGACGGTATTGTGCGCCCGCCTTTTCACAATTGTCTATTGTTGTTCACGCGAATGCCAGCAATAGATAATCGCCTGGCTCTCTAGACCCGGGCAGACAGACTATATTCAGGGGTAACGTTGCACGCGATGAATGGTTTCCAAAAAAGGGTGCGATCGCAGGGATTTAATGATTATTCGCGTCTGGGTTGGTTTTGGGTCGCGCATTGATTGCGTAACTGTTTGATCACGCGACCCGAAAAACAATGGTCAATAGAAGGCGGCCTTTTGTGCAATCTGCTTTGCTTTATTGGCCATTTTAGCGCGTTGGGCGGATTTTTTGCAAGGCACCGGCAATGTCGGATTCAACATGCAGGGCGTTGCGTTCCAGGATGCCCATACCCGCCAGAACCTTTTGCGGTTGAGACCTTAAGCCCACCAGAAACAGCCGTGTGCCATGCCGCTGGCAGGTGGAAATGAAATGTTCGATCCGCGATGCGCCGCTGGCATCGATCATGGGCACATCATCCATACACAGGATAAAATCGCGCGGATAACCGGCTACACTGTCGATCACATCGGTCAGTCGGTTGGCGACGCCAAAAAACAACGGTCCCGACAGGCGATAAATTTCAAGATTATCGGGGATGCCCTCGCGCATGATCGGGTTATCGGGCAATCCATCGGGCTGGTCCTGGCGGATCAGCGGGGTGGTGCCGGAACGGTTTTGTGTGCTCAATTTGTCGCCGTTGTTTGCATTGCCATTGCCTGCCGGTGTCTGGGAGATGATGACACTTTCAGACATGCGGTGCATAAACAGGATGGCAGCCAGCACCACACCGGCCTGAATGGCAACCGTCAAATCCACCATCACCGTCAGGCCGAATGTTACGATCAGCACCAGCCGGTCGCCCAGCGGGCCGCGCAGCAGGCGGGCAAAACGGTCCATCTCGCTCATATTCCAGGCAACAACCATCAACACGGCGGCCAGGGCAGCCAGCGGAATGTAATTTGCCAGCGGGGCCAGCAACAGCATGAAAATCAGCAGAAAAACCGCATGCAACATGCCTGATATGGGCGATTTCGCCCCGGAACGAATGTTGGTGGCCGTGCGGGCAATGGCCCCGGTCGCCGGCAGCCCGCCAAACAGCCCGGATGCCAGATTGGCAACACCCTGGGCCACCAGTTCGCAGTTGGAACGATGGCGGCGGCCTGTCATGCCATCGGCCACCATTGCGGATAGCAGGCTTTCGATCCCGGCCAGAAAGGCGATGGTAAAGGCGCTGGGCATGAGCTGCATGATACGTGCGGTCGAGACATCAGGCAGGGAGGGCAGGCCGATATCGGCTGAAATGCCACCAAAGCGAGAGCCAATGGTCTCGATGGGCAAATTGCCAACAGCGACAATTACCGATGCCAGGGCAACCGCGATCAGGAAACTGGGAAGTTTGGGGGCGGTGCGCCGGGCGATGATGATGACGGCCAGTGCGCCCAATGCAATTGCCAGGTTTACCGGGTCCAGGGTTGCACGAGCCTGCCACAGGGCTTCGATCTTGGCGATAAACTCGGCCGGCAGTTCTGCCATTTTAAGGCCAAACAGATCCTTGATCTGGCTGGTGAAAATGATTACCGCAATGCCGGAGGTAAAGCCCGTTACCACCGGTTCGGGGATATATTTGATCCATGTGCCAAAGCGCGCCAGCCCCGCAATGATCAGCATGATACCGGCCATCAGCGTTGCCAGGATCAACCCGTCATAGCCATATTGGGCGATGACATTAAACACCACCACTACAAAGGCACCGGTAGGCCCACCGATTTGAAAACGGCTGCCGCCCAGGGCAGATATGAAAAAACCGGCAATAATGGCGGTTATCAGCCCCTTGTCCGGCGTGGCGCCGCTGGCAATAGCCAGCGCCATGGAAAGCGGCAGGGCAACGACCGCCACTGTCATGCCCGAAATGGCATCCTGCCTTAGATGTGCCAGCGAATAACCCTCGCGAAAGACTGTGACCAGTTTGGGTAAAAACAATGTCCAGCCAGAGGTTTTGCGCGTCGCAGTGTTATTCATGAAGGCAGATCCGATCGTATGAGGTGGTTTGTCCACTAAAAATAGTGTGATTGATTATTCATTTACTGAAAATAAAATGTCAATCATGGCATGCACAAACGCGCTATGTGCAAAACGAATAGGTGTGGTGAAATCAGCCGATATTTTTGCTTGTCTTGTGACCGTGCCAGGCGGTGACAGGCGGAGGGCGAAACAAAATACCCCCGCAGGGTGTTTTGCCTGCGGGGGTATTTGTTGCGGGGGGCTGAACCTGTCTGTCAGCCCGCTGTTGCGGGTGCCGGGGTTAACCTGTTGCCCACGGATGCCAGGAAATAATCATAGGCGCGGTCGATAATATCATCGAGCGAACGGGTCTTGGCAAACATCTGCCGGGCGGTTGCCATAAATTCGTCCCGGCTGGGCAGGTGTGGCAAATGGAACGCCGAAAGGGCATCGCCGGTTCGGTGGCGGGCATTGGTCAGTACGTCCTGCAGGTTTTGCAGGTCCGGGCCGTGCAGGGTGGTGCTGATGGCCTTGGCAATGCGGTCCGGGTCAAAGCGGGCGGCAAGCTGTTCGGCAGCCCGGTTGATCACCTTGGTGCCTAGGCGCTGTTCGTTGCGCAAAACCTGCTTGGGCGGCTGTTTCAAATCGCGGACCAAACCAATCCATGACAGGACGCACAGGATGTAATAGGTGGCATCATATTCCCACCAGCGAAACCCCTGGCGCGCACTGCTTTGATAGGCGTGGTGGTTGTTGTGCCAGCCTTCGCCCATAGTCACAATTGCCAGCAGCCAGTTATTGCGCGAATCATCCCCGGTGACATACCGTTTGCGTCCGCTGACATGGGCCAGCGAATTAATGCCGAATGTGCCGTGGTAACAGGCAACCGTACTCCAGAAAAAGCCAACCACAAGGCCCGACCACCCGGCAATCAGGAAACTGGCCACCGCCAGGACAATGGCGGGCGCGGTTTCAAATTTATGCAGCCACATCAGTTCGCGATAGCGGGTCAGGTCGCTTACGGTGGACAGGTCGGCCTGGTCATGCTGGCGGGCGAAGATCCAACCGACATGGCTGTAGAGAAATCCACGATGGCGCGGGGAATGCACATCGTTTTCGGTATCGGAATATTTGTGATGATGGCGGTGTTTGGCGGCCCACCAGAGAACACTTTTTTGCGCACTGCTTTGCGCGAGGAGGGCCAGAACAAACTGGAAAAAGCGGCTGGTGGCAAAGGCACGATGGGAGAAATAGCGATGATACCCACCCGTAACCCCAAACATGCGCACGACATATAACACAAGGCCCAAAATGGCGGCTTGCCATGTGATTCCCGTCCAGATCGCGGCAAAACAGGCCAAATGCACCAGCGAAAACGGGATCAGGGCCGGATAGATGATATCATCGTGGTGCTGGTTTGGTTCGGGTGCCGGGCTGGCGGTCGTCATGGGCATTATATAAAGTTCCAGTTCTGTCGTTCGGGAAGATAAAGGGCCGGTTATCCGGGCCGGTTACGGATCGCATTCATAAGGCGTTGTCGCCTGAAGGGCTTTTGTGCCTTGAAATCCCGGTTTAAAGTTTATCGGGAAGCACAAAAGTGCCGGGGTAAATGTGTTTCGTGCGCGATCCTGACTTTTCGATCTTGGACCCTGTCCAAAAGGTTTACCTGAAGATGGGGATTAAGGCGGGGGGATGCAATAAAAACCTTGTGCTGCGGCGCCCACATTGCGGCCATTGTGACGTGTGTCACCCGGAAATTCCCGGGTTTCAGCCTGAATGAATTTTTTGCGTCAGCATTGACAGAAGGCCGCGTACACCTGAAGGCGTATTTTATCCATGAAGCTTTGGGGCGGGCCGTGTATGGTTATGACTGGCGCTCGGCAACATAAAAAGGTCTGTAAATGCCGGATATTCTGACACTTGAGGAAATCACAAATCGTGCCAACGAGGAAACCCCGGTCGAAATCACGTTGCGCCAGACCAAACTGACCAAAACCTGGTTGCTGCCGCATCTGGATGCGCTTTATGTCGATTTGCAGCAATTGCGCACAGCGTTTGACAACACCTATCGCCTTTCTGCCGAAGTCACAAACAACCCGCGCCGGACCTATCCCAAGGGCTATTGTCTGGAAATCAGCAAGGGTATGCTGAACCTTTTGCAACAGCAGATCCAGCAACCAACCACCCCGGCCATGCAGGCCCTGCGCGAATTTTGCCTCAATGGGGGCATTGCCAAACGGGTGTGGGGCAATTTGCGCAACAGCTATTTCCAGAATGCCTTTCAGTTTGGCAGCCTTTATGTCGATGTTGCCAATGATACGGTCAATCCCAGCAAGCCGCAGGTGGAAATCTTGCCCTGGGCGAAATCCGGTTTTTACGCCATTCGCGACTATGCCAAATACGCCAAACTGGCAGAGGTTTATTGGGGCGGAAAGGTCTACCCCAATCGGTATTTGCCCGAACTGGCCGTAATGTTTCCCATCATCTTCGTCAATCGCTATGGCGAGGTGGAATTACAAGCCAATTACCAGACCATCCTCTATCGCAACATGGAACAGAATTTTAAATTGGCGGAAACGTACTTATTTAACCGCAAAAATTATGGCGACCCGCTGCCAGAGCCATATCATGCCTTTTTGCAAAACGAATTTGGTGCATTGGCCGAGCCGGTAGCCGATGATGCCTTGCGCAGCCTGTTTGCCGATGCCCGTAAAACCAGCTTGCGACTTGATATCACCCGCTGCCAACCCATGCTCGATCAGGCGCTTGCGATTGGGAACAGGTCGAAACGGGCTTAAGCGCGAAATGCTAAATCGTTTGGTTATCTTATGATTTCGAAAGTCGAGCGGAAATGTTCATTCGGTGGGCGTATAAAGCCTCGAGGATGATTATATCCTGACTTTCAAACCGGAAGAAGATAGATGTCGGAAAATCCTGCAGGCTCCATTTCCGGAAATCTTTGTGTTCAATCCGGGTATAGATCGGGCAGGCCAGCGGCTTTGTCGCGATGAAGCGAATGGCGCTATCGACCTGATCGACGAATTTAAGCGCGATGTTCGAGCTCGCCCGTGCGCGATAGCCGGCCGTTAAATCAACAAGCTGGCGTTTGAAAGCCGCACTGCGGACGATCCGGGTCATGAAAAACTAGTCGATTGCGATTTTGCGGGCATCAGTAAGGTCGTTATCCGTCCAGTCAGAATAATCATTTTCATGCAAAGACCGTTTTAGATGTGCATGAATGTCGGCACGTTCCTGGTCTTGCGTTTTTTCCATGTGTCGGCGCACCAGATCGCGGATAAATTCGCTGGGTGTTTCGTATAAGGCGTCTTTGCCGGTCATTTCCGCAACATAAATTGCCAATGGGTCAGGCAATGTTGCGTTAAGGCGTTTGATCATTTTTGTGTTAGAGGCAGTCATTGCCAGGCTCCTTTGTAATCTCTGTCACTTTATCATATTTGCGCGTCAAATGCGATAAAACGTGCGTTCAGCGCGCAAATTTATACTGGTTGGAAATTGCGTAGGTTTGGGGGCCAAGCGTATAATGCAAAAAACACCCGGCAAAATTCATTGCCGGGTGTTTGGTAAGCAATTAGGTCAGGGTCAGATTTCCGGGAACCAGGCAGCGAGAATGCCAAATTCCTCGAGTTTTTGGACCACCATTTCAGCAGCGTCCTCGGCAGACTGGTCCGAGGTGTTGACCGTGATTTCCGGGTTTTCCGGGGCTTCATAGGGGCTGTCGATGCCGGTGAAGTTGGCAATTTTGCCTTCGCGGGCCTTTTTATACAGGCCCTTTACATCGCGTTCTTCACAAACTTCCAGCGGGGTATTGATGAAGACTTCGATGAATTCACCGTCTTCCAGCAGGCTGCGTGCCATTTGCCGTTCGCTTTTGAACGGTGAAATGAAGGAAACCAGCGTGATCAGACCCGCATCGACAAACAGCTTGGCCGTTTCACCCACGCGACGGATATTTTCCACGCGGTCGGCATCGGTAAAACCAAGGTCCTTGTTCAGGCCATGACGGACATTGTCGCCATCGAGGCTGTAGGTATGTTTGCCAAGGGCATTGAGCTTCTTTTCAACCAGGTTGGCGATGGTCGATTTGCCCGCACCTGACAGGCCGGTAAACCACAGAACAGCCGATTTCTGGCCCTTCTGGGTGGCGCGTGCCTGTTTGTTGATGTCCATTTCCTGCCATTTGATATTGGTCGCACGGCGCAGGGAATGGTTGATCATGCCCGCCCCAACGGTAGCGTTGGTATAGCGGTCAATGATGATGAAGCGGCCCGTATGGCGGTTATCGTCATAGGGGTCAAAGGCCAACGCGCGGTCGGCTGCGATGTTGGCAATGCCAACTTCGTTTAGCTCCAGCGTTTTACCGGCCATATGTTCGAGCGTATTGACATTAACCTTGTATTTTAGGGTGCTGATCTGTGCGCCCGAAATCTGCCCGCCCATTTTGATTAAATAGGGGCGGCCCGGCAGCATTTCGTCTTCGTGCATCCAGATGATTTTGGCTTCAAACTGGTCGGCATAATCGGTGCGGGCTTCGGTCGCTGCCAGAACATCGCCCCGGGAAATGTCGATTTCATCTTCCAGTGTCAGGGTAATGGCCTGTCCGGCAATCGCCTGGTCAAGATGGCCATCATAGGTGACGATTTCCTTGACCTTGCTGGTCTGTCCCGAGGAGGAGACCACAATCGCGTCACCCGGCTTGACCACGCCCGACGATACCGTGCCGGAAAAACCGCGGAAATCCAGGTTGGGGCGGTTGACCCATTGAACCGGCAGGCGGAAGGGTTTTTCAATTGCTTCCTGCTCCACTTCAACCGTTTCAAGGTGCGAAAGCAGGGTGGGCCCCTCATACCAGGCGGTGTTGGGGCTGGATTCAATGATGTTGTCACCGCGCAGGGCGGAAATCGGGATCGCCTGAATGGAATGGTAATTCAGTTGTTGGGCGAATTCCTGATAATCGGCAACGATTTGATCAAAAGTGGCCTGATCATAATTGACCAGATCCATTTTGTTGACTGCCAGCACCACATTGCGAATACCCAAAAGGGAGGTAATAAAGCTGTGGCGGCGGGTTTGCGTCAGGATGCCCTTGCGCGCATCAATCAGGATAATGGCAACATCGGCGGTCGAGGCGCCGGTGGCCATGTTGCGGGTATATTGTTCGTGGCCCGGCGTATCGGCGACGATGAATTTGCGCTTGTCGGTCGAGAAAAAGCGATAGGCCACATCAATGGTGATGCCCTGTTCGCGTTCGGCCTGCAAACCATCAAGCAGCAGCGCGAAATCAATTTCGCCATTCTGCGTGCCAACCTTGCGGGAATCGACCTCCAGGGCGGCAAGCTGGTCTTCAAAAATCAGTTTTGAATCCCAAAGCAGGCGGCCAATCAGGGTGCTTTTGCCATCATCCACGCTGCCGCAGGTAATGAAACGCAGCAGGCTTTTTTCTTCCTGGGCCTTGAGATAGCCCAGAATATCATCGGCAATCAGATCAGACTTGTGTGCCATCAGAAATAACCTTCCTGCTTTTTCTTTTCCATCGATCCGGCTTCGTCATGGTCGATCATACGGCCCTGGCGTTCGCTAGACCGGGTCAGCAGCATTTCCTGAATGATTTCGGGCAGGGTTGCGGCTTCCGATTCAACCGCTCCGGTTAACGGATAGCAGCCAAGGGTACGGAAACGGACCGATTTCATTTCCGGCACTTCACCATCGCGCAGCGGCATACGGTCATCATCAACCATGATCAGGGTGCCGTCACGTTCAACAACAGGTCGTTTGGCCGCGTAATAAAGCGGCACAATCGGGATTTGTTCGAGATAGATATATTGCCAGATATCCAGTTCCGTCCAATTCGAGATCGGAAAGGCACGGATGCTTTCGCCCTTATTGATACGGGAATTGTAAATATCCCACAGTTCCGGGCGCTGGTTTTTCGGATCCCAGCGGTGGGTTTCGGTGCGGAAAGAGAAAACACGTTCCTTGGCACGGGCTTTTTCCTCGTCCCGGCGCGCACCGCCAAAGGCCGCATCAAACTTGTATTTGTTGAGCGCCTGTTTGAGGGATTGTGTCTTCATAACATCGGTATGTACGCTGGAGCCATGCGTGAACGGGCCAATCCCCTGTTTCACACCTTCTTTATTGATGTGAACAATCAGCTCGAAGCCATATTCCTTTGCCACCCGGTCGCGAAATTCGATCATTTCGCGGAATTTCCAGGTGGTATCAACGTGCATCAGGGGAAAGGGCGGCGGGGCCGGGTAAAAGGCCTTGCGGGCCAGGTGCAGCAGAACCGATGAATCCTTGCCGATGGAATAAAGCATCACCGGGCGTTCAAAGGACGCGGCCACCTCGCGGATGATATGAATGCTCTCGGCCTCTAGCTGGCGGAGATGGGTCAGATTAGGCTGCATTGTCTTTCCTGACGGTAAATAACACATTTATAGTGTTATTGAATTAATTTCACTTCTGTAATCCGGGTAATACGGAATGCGTTCCGATGCAAGCGCCATTTGAGAATTCACAGTAAATTTGTTGTCTCTGTGGCGAATTCCAGTTTTAATTTGTGCAATTAAACGGCCTGAATGCGGTAGGTGATTGTGGTGCCAGGCAATTAAACCGGAAAGCCCTTGAACGCTCTGGTCTGGGCAAGGGCAACGTGACCGATAAATTTGGTAATGCCCAGATTGCCGTAAATCATTTCTTCCGACAGGGAATGGTAGTGCTGCACATCGCGGCAGACGAGGCTGAGCATATAGTCATAGGGGCCGGAAATGCGATATCCGGCAACGACTTCGGGAATTTCACGGATGGCGTCGGCGAATTTTTTATAATCATCCTCTCCTTTGCCTTCCAGGGTGACCTCGGCAAAGACGCGCACATGCGGGCACAGTTTTTCAAGGTCGATCACCGCGCGATAGCGTTTGATCACCTTTTCCTTTTCCAGCTTTTTGACCCGGTCCAGGCAGGGGCTGGGGCTTAACCCCACCAGTTTTGACAGGACAAGATTGGTCAGCTTGGCATTGGCTTGCAAGGCACGCAGGATTTTAAGGTTGATCGCATCGATTTTTATCATTTTGCCCAATCTCGTGAGGTGGCGCGCATTGTAGCCAGTATCGACGCGGAAAAAAAGAATACGGTTGCAAAAAGCAAGCCGGGGCAGGCTGTCGGTTAGCCATCCGTGACTTGGGCCTATAAAAGACTGATCGGTAATTTTATTTCAAAAAATATGCTTCTTGAAGAATAATGTTGATTTAGGGCAGGATTGCTTGCTTAATAAGGACAGCAAAACTGACCTAAAGAGAAGCGCCATGACCCTCCAGTGGAATGATTTGATCGTGCGGGACGCCCGCGCCCTGACGGCGTCGGAAATCCGGGATTTGTTGAAGGTGGCCGAACGGCCGGAAATTACCTCGTTTGCTGGTGGAGTGCCTGACCCTTCCCTGTTTCCGCTGGATGATTTTAACACCGTTTACCGCGACCTGATGGCCGATGACGCCGCTGGACGCCGCAGCCTGCAATATTCGATCAGCGAGGGTTTGCCCGCACTGCGCCAATGGATTGCCGATGATCTTGCCGCTAGCGGGGCAAAGCGTGACATCGACAATATTCTTATCACCTGTGGCGCGCAGCAGGGCCTGGATATGCTGGGCCGCTTGCTGCTGGAATCGGGCCGTCAGATTGTGGTGGAAAAGCCGACCTATCTGGGCGCAATGCAGGCCTTTTCCATGCGCCGCCCGGACTATGTTGGCGTGGATATGGATGATGACGGCCCGGTGATTGACCAGCTTGAAACAGCCTTTGCCAATGGCGCGCGCATTGCCTATCTGGCACCGGATTTTCAAAACCCCACCGGCCGGTCCTATTCGCTGGAGCGCCGTTTGGCCGTGCTTGAAGTGGCACGGAAATATGGCGCGGTTATTCTGGAAGATGCTGCCTATTGCAAGCTGTCTTATGATGGCACGCAGTTGCCATCATTGCTGGCGCTAGATGAAACAAAGGGGGATCCCAATGCCGGTTGTGTCATTCAGTTGGGGACTTTCTCCAAAACCCTGGCACCGGCCTTGCGCATTGGCTGGGTCACCGCCCCGCGCCCGGTGATTGAACGGCTGGTTTTGATGAAACAGGCAGGGGACTTGCATGTTTCAACGGTTAATCAGGAAGCCGCATTGCGTGCCGCTAGCCGGTTGTTTCCCGGACATATTGAAGGTTTGCGCGATGCCTATCGCCATAAACGCGATACCATGCTGAAAGCCCTGGATGATTTTATGCCTGATGGTGTCAGCTATACGCGCCCCGAAGGCGGCATGTTCATATGGTTAACTTTGCCGGAATATATCGATAGCCGTAAGTTGCTGGAACTGGCCCTGGAAGACGCCAAAGTTGCCTTTGTGCCAGGCCAGGCGTTTTTCTGTGATCATTCTGGCACTAATACCGCGCGGCTAAGTTTTGCAACCGAGAAGCCCGAACGTATTCGTTCTGGCATCGAGCGGCTGGCTGCCTTGATCAAGCGGGTACATAATCAGTATTAAGCTGTATTCAGCTTTGGATCCAAACAGTCGGCACGGCGATTTCAGTGAAGTCTCGCCGTGTTGAACTGTATCTCGAGGCAGGAAAGGCCATATTCGACATATGGTCGTAAGGTTGCTTTTGTAATAACACATATTTTTCATGTGTTTATCTGTGTGGTGGGTGTCCGGTAGCCGACAGTTGGGCGCGCCAGGTTGTATGCCTGTTTGACTGGGCGGGTATATCCGTTTGAATATCTGCGCTAAACGCATGGCAGGGCGGCCTTTTTCACGATACTGATTTAATTGACGGCACGCAGGACGGGTATATCGTCAATTTATCCTTATTGGCGCCACCACGCCTTTCCCGCGAAAGTTCCGCCCATGTCGCTGAATGCCCGGCTGTTTTTTGCCTCGATGTTTTCTGCCCGTTTGGGCGATCAGTTTTTGCTGTTTATCGTGCCTTTGGTCGTTTATCAGACGACCGAAAGCGTTGCCCTTTCCGGGCTGGCTTATGCGGTGGAAACCCTGCCGCGCATCCTGTGCTATCCCTTTTGCGGTATTTTGTCAGATCGCGTTTCCCCCATTCGCCTGATCCGCATCACCCAGCTTGGGCGGGCCGCCATTGCTGTTCTTGGGCTGGCAGGTTTTGTGCTTTATCCCAATCCGGTATGGGTGGTGATGATTTCTGCGCTGTGTGGGGTGTTGGCCAGCCAGGGTTTTATGGCGCGCGAAGTGATGTTGCCGCAAATTTTTGCCACCGCCCGTTTTGACCGGGTCCAGTCCCTGGCGCAAACGGTGGATCAATGCAGCATCATTATTGGCCCGCTGGCTGCCGCAACCATTTTTGGCATCAGCAACTGGCAGGTTGTTGTTGGCGGTGCGGCGGTGCTGTTTATGCTGGGCGAGGCGGCGATGATGGTCTGGCGGCGGATCAATACCATTGAATTGATTGAGCCCGAAGTGACCACAACCCCCTTTATGGCCCCGCTGCGTGTGGCATTTCATCATGTGATGTATTTGCCCGGTTTGCGCCGTCTGGTGATTTTGACAGCGGCGATTAATCTGGTTTTTGGGGCAACGCTGGCCACCTCGGCGGCAGTTGTGACGGGTCTGTTTGAATTGCCGGGTAATTATTATGCGCTGTTGCAAACAATGGGCGCGTTGGCAACGGTTTCGGTGTTGTTATTGATTGCGATGACCAATTTCGGCATTGGCCGGCTTGGTGCCATTGGCTATGTGATGGTGATTGTGGGCGGCATTGTTACCGCCCTTAGCCCCAATTACTGGATTTATGCGCTGGGTTTTGTGCTGATCCTTGGTTTTGATGGCATGTATGCGGTGTATATCCGCACGGCCCGCCAGCGCATTATTCCGGCACGCGACCTTGGCAAAACAACCGGTGTGGTGATTTTGTTTAACAGTCTTAGTTTGCCACTTTCTGGCCTGATTGTGGCCCTTGCCGCCAGCCCGGCGGAAACTGGCTGGGTTATTTTGGGTCTGTCATTTCTGATGATTTTTGCCGGCCTTGCCATGACGGTCGGCGCGCGTTTGCGCAAGCCCGTTGCAACGGCCTGATGCTGATGGGTAACTGATTTTGAGGGTAAGCAAACGGGCCGCCATATGCGGCCCATTTGGTGTTTAGGTTTGGTGTTAATAAAGCCCCATCAGGGCGCGCAGGCCATAGGCCACAGCGGTAAGGGTGCTGAGCCCGGCCAGATAAAGCCCGATAAACCATAACATGCGGTGTGTTTTGTTTTTGGTTTGCGCTGCCATGATCAATGATATCCCGTATCATCGACTTTGCCACGAAACACATAATAGGCATAGGCGGTGTAGCCCAGAATAATCGGCAGCAGGACGGCGGCCCCAACCAGCAGAAAGGACAGGCTGTTATCGGGGGCGGCAGCCTCGCGGAAGCTTATGATTGGCGGGACGATATTGGGAAACAGCGTAATGCCAAATCCCAGATAACACAGGAAGAAAACCGAAAGCGTAATGCCAAATACCGTTTTTTCCCGCCGTTTTACCGCATGCCACAACCAAAACATCAGCCCGATGGTGACAATCGGAATAGGGGCAAGAATGTAGATATTGGGTGTTGAAAACCAGCGTTCACCATAGGCCGGGTTTAAATAGGTGGTCATGAGTGACACAACACCAAGGTTGGCTGCCATCCAGATGACGGCGGGCTTGGCTATGGCGCGCAAACGTCCTTGCAACGGGCCATCGCATTTCATGATCAGCCAGCCCGCACCAAGCAGGGCATAACCAACGACAACAGCACTGGCGCAAAAGAGTGAAAACGGGCTGACCCAGTCCAGCGGGCCACCAACAAAGTGGCCGTCTTGCACATTGATGCCTTCAATGAAGGCCCCCAACATGGCACCCTGCATGGCAGCAGCAATGATGGATCCGGCAGCAAAGGCAAAATCCCAGTGATTGGTGTGATCGCGGCTTTTGACGCGAAATTCAAATGCAACACCGCGAAACACCAGGGCCAGCAACATGATAATGACGGGGATATAAAAGGCCGTCATCAGCAGGGAATAGGCGGCAGGGAAGGTTGCATAAAGGCCGCCGCCCCCCAACACCAGCCAGGTTTCGTTGCCATCCCATATCGGGGCGATGGAATTCATCATCTTGCCCCGGTTTTCGGCATTCTTTTCAAAAGGAAATAGAATACCAATGCCCAGATCAAACCCGTCCATGGTAACATAGGCAAAGACGGCAAAGGCGATCAGCAGGACCCAGATAAGTTGATAATCCATAATCTTTCTCCTGCGCCTTAATGTTTGTGGCTGTCGATATGATCGACGACGCCCGCGTGATCGGCACGGTATATTTCGCCGGGGGCAATATGGGCATGGCGTGGGTCCTGGCGCATGGCACGCAGCATATAGGCCGTTCCCACGCCAAACACGATGGCATAGACAATAAAGAAGGCGATAGTCGAGCCGGCAATCGCAATGGGCGAGACCGGGGATCCGGCATCGGCAGTTCGCAGGATGCCATAAATCACCCACGGCTGACGGCCAACCTCGGTTGTGACCCAGCCTGCCAAGACGGCGATAAACCCGCTTGGCCCCATGATCAGGGCAAAACGATGCAGTATGCGGCAGTCAAACAGGCTTTTGCGGTAACGCGCCCACAGGCTGCCCAGCCCGGCCAGCAACATTAACATGCCCATGCCCACCATGATGCGGAATGACCAGAACACAATGGCTGCATTGGGGCGGTCTTCGGGGGCGAAGTCGTTAAGACCGGTAATCTCGCCATCCAGGCTATGGGTCAGAATGATCGATCCGAGATAGGGGATTTCCAGCGCATAGCGGGTTTCGCCCGCTTGCATGTCGGGCCAGCCAAACAGGATAAGCGGAGTGCCGCCCTTGGTGGTTTCAAAATGCCCTTCCATTGCCGCGACCTTGGCGGGCTGATGCTCCAGAGTATTCAGACCGTGCATGTCACCGGCAAAAATTTGCAGAGGTGCCAGAAAGGTGATGAGCCACAAGGCCATAGAAAACATGATGCGCGCGGCGGCATTTTCGCGATTGCGCAGTAAATGCCAGCCACCAACCCCGGCAACGACAAAGGCAGTGGTCAGATAAGCCGCCAGAACCATATGCGCCAAACGGTAAGGGAAGCTGGGATTAAAAACCGCTGCAAACCAGTTTTCAACAACCAGTCGCCCGTTTTCAAAGGTATGCCCCGCCGGGGTTTGCATCCAGCTATTGGCCGACAAAATCCAGAAGGCGGAAAAAAGTGTTCCAATGGCAACCATTGCGGTTGCCGTGATATGCAGCTTTGGTCCAACCTTGTTAAGGCCAAACAGCATGACACCAAGAAACCCCGCCTCAAGGAAAAAGGCGGTCAGTACTTCGTAGGCCATTAAGGGGCCGATGACCGGCCCGGAAATTTCGGCAAATGGCCCCCAGTTCGTGCCGAATTGATAGGACATGACGATGCCTGAAACCACCCCCATACCAAAGGCCAGGGCGAAGATTTTGGTCCAGAATTTATAAAGTGAAAGATAGGTATCGTTTCCGGTGCGCAGCCAAAGGGCTTCCAGCACAAGCAGGAAACTTGCCAGCCCGATGGTCAGGGATGGAAAGATAATGTGAAACGACATCGTAAAGGCAAATTGCACACGCGCCAGTATCTCAGGATCAAGCATTGCCTGTCTGTCCTTTTGCTAAGCGAAGCTCCCTTTGTTTGGTGCCAATTGCCGGCGCGATGGCTGCCAGTCAGCCATCGGGGTGATACCGGACCATGGCAAAACACCCATTCTGACCGGGTGTTCTTGGACGCCTGCCTTCTGGCAGTACACTGCAAAGATTGATCGGGTCTGGCGTCGTCAATCTGGTAAATCATCGGTCCGGATGCTGCATTGCGAATGCGCAATTTTTATTGGAATAATTTTAGATGTTGCCATTCGATATGTGTTTGACGTGATTTTTTGCGGTGTTGTTATTTTGCTGTCGAAGTGAGCTGCTTGGCGATGCAGCCTATAGGCCCTTGCTATATTTAGCAGGTTTATTGATCATTTATTCCCAAACGCTGATACGATCTGTTTTCTTTTGGAATGCAGCGGAAAAGGACTGGGTTCTAGCTTGTAGCAGCGTGATGCGGCCTTCAACATTTTTTGTATAAATCAAATCGACAGAGCCAACTCGGCGATTCCAGCATTTGGTGAAGAAGTCCGCATGTGATTTCTTCTGACCAATGATGGTTGGTACAGGATGATAATTAACACGTAAAAGCCTACCCAGATAAGAGTAATGGGTTAGCAAATAGCGCGGGTTTTCTACCGGTCCCAGGACTTCGAGCATGGCTTCGAGAAAATACTTTCTTTCTTTGGGGCTGGCACCATCCAGGCGACAAAAGACAACACCCAGGTCGTTTTTAGCCGTTTCAATGCGCAGGCCTCTTAGGTTCCTCTCGATCAGTTTCATATGGTGGAGGGTTTCCAATACCGCCCATCCAACTTGCTCTATTGAATTTTCCAGGGTTCCGTGACGAACCAGCAAATAAAGTGCTTTGACCAATTTTGGCAATGCGACGATGAAGGTAATACCGAAGATGAAGAGAAGCAGGTTGAGAAGAGAGGAGCCTTTATGAATTCCCCTGAGTAAATAAACACCCACTATTGCACCGGAGATAAGCCCTTCTGTTGTCAGGCTTTTAATTGTATTTTCGAACGCAAAGCCTTGTGGTGCATAGTTTGATTCGATCTTTTCCCGCATTTCCGGTCGGGGGCTGGAACCCAGCAACGCCTTATCCCACAATTCGGGCAATCGTTCGCGTTCGCGTGCGCGTTGCAACATCTGTTGGTTAAGGTCTGTTACTGCGGATTCTGTCCATTTCATTTTGCCAAGATTAAGTCGTTTGAAGCCGTTTTCGATAAGGGGCGGAT